>JACNJP010000409.1 GCA_014382465.1 Planctomycetota bacterium | reverse complement strand
GGGCAGGGCGGTCGGGCCGGGGCCGGTGAGCGCGTGGCCGTACGGGCCCTTGCCGCCGGGGGTGGCCCCGAACGCGTCGAGGCTGGCCACGCCGCCTGCGACCAGGTTGCTCACCCGCAGCACCGGACCGCCGCCGCCGTAGGTGACCTCCAGCTCGGGCGGGGCCGGGCTGGCGTCGCTGCCGTACCAGTAGACGTAGCTGTAGCGGCCGGCGTTGCCGGCCACGTTGCGCATGGCGAGGCTCAAGGTGTCATCGAGCAGGTCGCCGGACCAGCTCGCGGCGTTGACGTCGAGGTCCCAGACGTAGGGCACGAGGTCGGCGACCGGGAAGGCGCCGGCGTGGACCGGCGTCAGCACCTCGTTGAGGCCGGGGTGGGGGTCGGCGGAGTTGGAGCGGCTCCAGGCGTCGTTGCCGACCCGGTAGATCTGGACCTCCGGGTTGGAGGCCGGGTTGCCGAAGCCGTACTCGTGGTAGGTCGTCAGCTTCATCGAGGTGATCGCCGAGCCGTCCGGGATGGACGAGAGGTCGAACTTCATGAAGCCGTCGACGAACAGGATGCTCGAGCTCCAGTAGGCGCGCAGCCGGTTGTCGACCCAGTTGCTGCCGGCCGGATTGATGCAGTCGGTGTCGGTGGCCTGGAGGGTGACCGTGGTCTGGGCGGCGAGCGGCGCCGCGAGGCAGAGGACGGCCAGGAGGAGGAGGGAGAGGACTCTGGACATGGGGCTCCGAGGTTGAGATGGAAGACCCTCCGAGTCTTGATCCAGCCGCCGGTTTCCGCAAGCCCTTCTCCGGCCGCGCGGCTCAGTCCCGGTCCGGCGGCCGCTCCTGTCCGCGCAGCTTGGCGGCGTGGCGGGCCGCATTGACGACGCCGCGAATGGATGGTGTCAGGCTCGCTCGAATGGTTTTGAGGAATGGGTCGGGGCGCTGCTCTGGTGGACAAACCATTCGAGCGAGCCTGACACCTTCTAGAACCGCCAACTCACGGGGAAGTCACGGCTCAGGGGCTGGCTGCCGAGGGCCGCTCGCAGGAATTCGATCGGCATCGAGTTCTGGCGCAGGACGGCGTCGTGGAAGTCCTTGTCGGTCCATTGGCCGTCGCGCACGAGCTCCCGGTGCAGCGCGCGGAGCTGCAGGCCGCCGAGCAGGTAGGCGCACTGGTAGAGCGGGCCGTAGCCGCCCTGGATCGAGCGGCGGACCTCGGCGGTGGCGTTGCGGCGTTCGTGGCCGACGTTCTCGACCAGGAAGTCGACGCACTTCTCCGGCGACCAGTTGCCGAGGTGGAAGTTGAGCGAGAACAGGATCCGGGCGCAGCGGTGCGAGCGCCAGAACAGCAAGCCGAGCCGGTCCTCCGGCCCCTGCGCGAAGCCCATGTCCCACAGCTTCAGCTCCCAGTAGAGCGCCCAGCCCTCAAGGTAGAAGGGCGAGCCGAAGGGCCGCCGCTGCGGGTTCCAGCGCTCGCTCATGAAGCCCTGGAGGTGGTGGCCGGGGATCAGCTCGTGGTGCACGGTCGCCCGCGAGTAGTGCAGGTTGTTGCCGCGCATCGACGTCAGCTTGTCGTCGTGCGCCATCTCGTCGGTCGGGTAGCTGATCGAGATGACCTCGCCGCCGGTGAAGTAGGGATTCAGCTTCTGGCGCTCGGCGGACATCATCTCCATGCGCCAGACCTCCTTGGCGAGGGCGGGGATGGTCAGGAGCTCGCGTTCCTCGAGGAAGGCGACCGCCTCTTCGGCTAGCATGCGGATCGTGCGCGGCTGCCCGCCGGGCTCCGCGTGCAGCGTCTTGACGTGCTCCTGCGCCGCCCGCCAGTCATCCCCGAAGCCGAGCTCCGCCGCCGCCGCCCGCCGCTGCTCCTGGCACCAGGCCATCTCGCGCTCGGCGATCGCGATCAGCTCCTCTGGCGAGTAGGCGATGCGTTCGAAGGCCAGCTCGGCCAGCAGCGCCTGGCGGCCGATCGGGTCGCCGACGAGCTGGTCGGGGTCGTCGGGGTCCAGGCCGCCGAGGTCCTTGCGCAGGAAGCCGGCGTAGTCGCGCAACGCCTGCTCCAGCGCCGTCCATGGCGCCTGGCACCACCAGGAGAACTCGGGCTGGTAGCCGGCGCCGTAGCGGAACCAGGACGACAGCCCGCGGCGCAGGCCCTCCACCCGCTCGGCGGCGCGGTTGGCCAGCGGGCCGCTGAGCGCCGGCGGGTCGGCCTTCAGAGCCGCGCGGGCGGTCCCCACCGCCTCGGCCGCCTGATCCAGCACCGCCGCCGCCGCCCGCGGGTCGGCCTCCTCCCGCCGCACCCGGGCCTCCAGGAGCGCCACCAGCGGCGCCGAGAAGGGCACCAGGGGGGCGGCTGCCGCGTCGCGGTCCCGCTCCGCCTCCAGCTCGCGCAACTCGTGCTCGACCTGATTGCGCAGCAGCAGCCAGTCGATCTGCTCCGGCCGCGCCAGGCCCTCGAAGTCGACCGCGTCGAGCGCGGCCAGCCAGTCCCGGTGCAGCCGCTCGAAGCGCGCGCCCCGCGCCTCGGCCAGCGGGAAGCTCCACAGCCGCTCGAGCGCCCCGCGGTCGGCCTGGTACTGGGCGATCCGCTCGGCCATCGAGGCACCGGGCGTGTTGCGAGCGGTTTCACCGTCGGCCCGGGAGCGGGACGCGAGGCCCGAATTCCCCCCGGCGGTCTGGCTGGGCGCCGCCGAACAGGCGGCCGCAAGGAAGGCCAAGACCAGACCAGGTAGATCCAGGAGGAGCAGGCGGGCAGGCTTCATGACCCCGGCAGCCTAGCTCGGAGCCCGATCCAGCCCCATCCAAGTCCCGGCGCGAGGGCCGGGCATCGGCGGGCAATGGCCGTCGCCGAGTCACTCGACATTGGGTGCACATCCTCCCTCTTCCCCCCGGGAGGCGACCGGCTCTCTCCTGGCAACGGCACCTGTTGCAGGAATGGCCCCGATGTCGAGAGGCCGGAACAGCGGCCCGGAGGAATCGGGTTCAGCCGACCAGCAGCCCGCCGCGCTGGTAGATCTCCATCTGGACCGAGCTGAAGGGCTCGCCCTGGACCGCGCCGCCGTCCCAGACCACCTCGCCGGTCTCGAGGTCGACGGTCACGATGTCGCCGTCCTTGAGGCCGGCGCCGACGGCGTCCGCCACGACCAGCGGCATGCCGGCGTTGATGGCGTTGCGCTCGTAGATCGAGCCGAAGCTGCGGGCGACCAGCGCCTGGACGCCGAGCGCCGTGAAGCAGTCGACCGCCTGCTGGCGGGAGCTGCCGCAGCCGAAGTTGGCGGCGGTGAAGACGATGTCGCCGGGCTGCGCCTTGTGGGCGAAGTCGCGCCAGCCCTCGAGGTTGTCGAAGGCGTACTGGCCCATCTTCTCGAGATCGGTGATGGCCAGGTAGCGGTTGTGGAAGATCATGTCGGTGTCGATGTTGTCGACGTCGACGACCCAGGCGCGGCCGGCGAGGCGGGTGGGCTTGGCGGGGGCGGCGGCCACGGGGGCGCCGCTGGCGCCGGCGCCGGCGCTGCCCGCGCCCGCGGCGGCCGCCCTGGCCTTCGTCGCGAAGACCGCCGGCTGCTCCGGGATCTCGTGGGCGGCGCAGATCATGCCGGCGACGGCGGTGGCGGCGGCGGTCTCGGGGCTGGCGAGGTAGACCTCGCCCTTGCCCTGCTTGCCGGCGAAGTTGCGGTTGCCGGTGCTGACGGTGACCTCGCCGGGGCCGTTCTGGCCGAGCTGGCCGCTGGCGCAGCCGCCGCAGCCGGCGTTGCCGATCAGGGCGCCGGCGTCCATGAATACCTTGACCAGCCCTTCGTCGAGCGCGGCCTCCCACACCTTGCGCGTGCTCGGCACCACCTTCATGGCCACGCCGGGGGCGACCTTGCGGCCCTTCAGCACCGAAGCGGCGCGGCGCAGGTCCTCCAGGCGGCCGTTGGTGCAGGAGCCGATGAAGACCG
>JACNJP010000338.1 GCA_014382465.1 Planctomycetota bacterium | reverse complement strand
CGGGGATCCCGCCGTCCGGGCTCCTGTCCTCGTGGGGGACTTGGACCCTGACCTCGGGGAGCGCGCGGAGCTGGATCGCGAGCTCCGGAGCCTCGCCAAGCTGCCAGGCTGCGCTGCCCCTGCTCTGGCCTCTCCGGGCCAGGATGACCAGTCGGGAACCATCATGTCGCCAGCGCAATTCCCCCCGCGCGTCTGTTTCCCGCTGCTCGGCGAGCGCCAGCATCGCCGGCGAATCCATCCGGCGTTCCTCCGGGGGAAGGTCAGCCGCCTGCTCCTCGAACTCGGGCGTCCTGCTGAACAGCCAGAGCGGGACGCCGGCCCCAGAACCCCCGCCAGGAGACGTGACCTTCAGGACGAGATCCACCGGCACGCTCGGAGCAAACCGCTCCTCCAGGGGTTGGCGGCCGGCCGCCATCAGCGTTTCGCCGAGCGGGTCGCTCGAGGCAGGCGCAGCCTGCGACGGCGTGAGTGACCCTGGCCTTTGCAGGCTGCTGGCGACCTCCGGCAATGGGGCTTCCGGGTCGCCCTGGAGCAGGAACACGCTTCCGGCAACGACAAGGATCAGAAGGAGGATCAGCGGCAGACGGGATGACATGGGAAGGAATGGCAGGATGGTCCGATCGGCCCGGCGTGGAGCAGGTCGGCGACGGAGAAACGGCGCTCATTCTAGGAGCGGCCAGGATCTTGCTCGGGCCCGGGAGAAATCGACGTCTGACCCCGAATTCGATCCAGATCCAGCCGGTACATGACCTGGTTGTAGTCGTAACGCGGCGTCGGGCTGGGGTTGCCGCTGAAGGTGGCGGTGTAGGTGCCCTCGAAGTAGATCGTGCGGCCGCCGTCCTGGTCGAAGAAGGGGTGGTGGCGGACGTTGTAGAAGCTGTACTGGTCGTGGCTGACGACCTTGGTGGCCGGGCTCCAGGCGCCCCAGGGGTCGTCGCACTCGGCGTACCAGACCTCCCCCACCATGCTCGTGCCCCAGGACTGGAGGAAGATCGAGATCCACTTCTGGCGGTGCTCGTTCCAGGCCAGCGTGCCGCCGTGCGGCAGGACGCGCTCGCCGGTGGCGGCGTCGGACAGGTTCCAGGCGCCCTGCTCGGCCAGCGCCAGGCCGCGGGCGACCAGCTCGGCCCAGCGCTGGCCGTCGACGGCGGCGGTGGCGGGCTTCCAGCCCCAGCGGAGCCGGCCGTCGCCGTCGCGATCGAAGGGAGGCTCCCGCTCCTGGGTGAAGCCACCTTCGGGCCAGCGTGTGCCCTCGGTCAGGCAGGTCCACCCCTGGTAGGCCGCCGCATCGAGGAAGGACTCCGCCGTCGCCGGCACCCGCACCGCCGGGAAGGGATTGCAGAACAGCAGCCAGTCGCGGCCGTCGGCGTCGCGGTAGGGCGTGGGATGACCGAGCGGGAACAGCGGCGCGTCGAGCGGCAGTCCGCCCTGCTTCTCGAAGACCTCGCGCTCGTCGTTCCACATCACGAAGCCCTGCTCGTGCATCGCGCCGAGGTCCTTCATGCGCATGAAGCGGGCCAGCAGCCGCTCCTCGTCGCCAGCGCCGGGGAGCAGGCTCAGGCCGTCGAGCCACACCGGCCCGGGTCCTTCGATCGGGCACAGGCCGCGGGAGAAGCCGTCCTCGCCGGCAAAATACTCGAGGTCGACGCCCACCGCCGGATCCAGCCCGCCGCGCCCCGGGAGCTGGCTGAGGGCGCCGGAGGCGTGGAAGTTGCCAAGCGGGTAGGAGGCGCGGTTGGTGTCGCCCCAGATCCAGAACACCCGGCCGCGGTAGACCGCCGACAGCACCGAGTCCTGGCCGAGCACCCCGCCGTTGAGCAGCGGCCGGCGCAGCGGCACCGGTTCGCCGAGCAGGACCGAGTCGTGGTAGATGCCCTCGCCGGTCACCCGGTAGAGCCGCTCCGCGCGGTTGAGGCGGTCGATCTCGAGCCGCGCGCGGCCGCCCGGCGCGACCTTCAAGCGCGAACCGCGGTAGCCGAAGCCGTCGGCCGGGAATCGGTAGCCGTGGCTCTGCACCGAGAACCACACCTCCTGGTCCATCAGCCCCGGCTCGGCGACCGCCGCCCAGCCGGCGCTGTCGGTGACGTGGAGCAGGCCGTTCACGGTCCTCAATTCCACCAGCGGCACGCCGCGGCCGGTGGCGCGGTCCACCACCTGGACCCCGAAGGGCTCCGAGGGCGGCGGCCCGGCCGCTTGCGGCAGAGGGAGGAGCAGGGCGGCGGCCAGGGAAAGAGGGAGGTGCATCATGGGCAGGGTAGGGCCGAGTCGACCCTGGAGCCGGAGCGATGCCAGCGCCTCAAGGCCGCTCGATCCGGGCTGGCTGGCCGGCGAGGACGCCGTGGAAGACCTGCGCGGCCGGGTCGTACCACGGGAACTGGCTCTTCGACTCGCCGGCGGCCCCCAGCAGCTCGATGCCGCCGCTGTCCAGCGAGCGCCAGCGCGCCACGCCGCCGAGGTTGGCGGTCTCGGCGCGGCCGTCGGCGTGGAGCCGGAGCGGATACCCCGAGGCCGGCAGCGCCGGGAAGACGGCGCCGTAGAGGCGCCACTCGCCGGCGATCTGGGCCGCCGAGAGCGACGGCCGGTCGGCCTTCAGGGCATTCAGCCACTCCTGCAGGGCGGATTCCAGCTCCCTGGCCAGCTCCGGGCGGTCGGCGGCGAGGTCGGTGGTCTCGCCGAGGTCGGCGGCCAGGTCGTAGAGCGCGCCGTCGATCCACTTCCAGTCGCCGCGACGGATCGAGCGGCTGTTCCCTTCCGCCCACATCAGCTCGCGCTCGCCGGCGGCGCCGCCGCCGAACCAGACCGGGCCCAGGTCGAGGCCGTCGAGGACCCAGCCACGCGGCGGCCGCCCGGCGAGTTGCGCGAGGGTCGGCAGGAGATCCAGGGTCGAGCTGGTGGCGGCCTCGACCGATCCAGCCTCCGTCCGGCCGGGCCAGCGCATCAGGCAGGGCACGCGCACGCCGCCCTCGTGCAGCGAGTGCTTGGCGCCGCGCAAGGGACCGCTGTCGCCGGCGTTGGACGGCGTCTCGTCCGGGCCGTTGTCGGCCAGGAAGATCACCAGGGTGTCCGGCGCCCGGCCGGCGGCGTCCAGGGTCCGGAGCAGCTCGCCGACGCCGTCATCCATCGAAGCGACCATGGCGGCGTAGGCGCGGCGCTTCTGCGCGGCGGTGGGCGCGAAGGGGTCGGCGCCGGCCAGGGCGTCGAGAGCGTCGAGCGGCACCTGCAGGCTGTTGACCGGCTGCACCGTCCCCGGTCCCAGCGGGTCGGGGCGCGGCTTGCCGGCCTTCTGGGTCGCCAGCGACGGCGACGGCAGCCGCTCGGCCAGCGACTTGCCGTAGTGCGGCGCGGTGTACGAGACCATGAGGAAGAAGGGCCGCGGGTCGTCGCGGGCGAGCCAGTCGGCCGCGTGGCGCGTGATCAGCTCGGTGGCGAAGCCGGGCTCTGGCGCCGGTTGGTCACCGCGGTACCAGTCCGGCAGGTCGCCGTAGGCGTGGGTGTAGGAGTCGATGCAGCCGCCGGCGCAGCCGGTGAAGTCGTCGAAGCCGTGCGCCAGCGGCAGGGCGCCGGTGTCGCCGTGGCCGAGGTGCCACTTGCCGAACAGCGCGGTGCGGTAGCCGGCGCCGCGCAGCAGCTCGGCCAGGGTCGGCTCGGCGGCCGTCAGCCGGTGCGAGCGGTGGTCCGGCTCGAACATCATGCCGACCCGATCGAGACCGGCCAGGGCCCGCGCCGGCAGCCGCCCGCTCAGGATCGAGTAGCGGCTCGGCGTGCGCACCGAGGCGGTGGTGCTGAAGTCGGTGAAGCGGACGCCTTCGGCCGCCAGGGCGTCGAGCCGCGGCGTCGCCAGGTCGCCTCCGTAGCAGCCGAGATCGCCCCAGCCGAGGTCGTCGGCGACGATCAGGAGGATGTTCGGCCGCGGCGCCGGCGGCGA
>JACNJP010000262.1 GCA_014382465.1 Planctomycetota bacterium | reverse complement strand
GGCGGGGGCGTCGGCGGGCTGGGGGACGCGGGGCTGCGTCGGCGGCGTCCGGGGCGTGCTGCGGCGGGCCGGGCCGGGCGGCCCGCGCAGCGCGGGCGCCGTCCTGAGCGGCCTGTTCCTGTCCGCGCTGTTGGCGCGGCTGCCGTCGCCGCTGGTGGCGCTGGTCCTCGCTCGCGCCTTCCTGTTCGCCCGCCGGCTCCAGAGCACCCGGCCGCCCGGGTGGCTGGCCTGGATCGCGCTGCGGCAGACGGCCCTGCTCGCCGGCCTCGCAGTCCTCGATCCCTGGAGGCGAGCCGTCCCCTTCGGGTGGCTGCTGGCCGTCGTCCTGGTCGGCGAGGCGATCGACCGCGGGTTCTACTACACCGAGCTTCGGCGCCGCGAGGCACGCCCATGACCCTGCTCTCCGCCGCGCTGCTGCTGGTCCTGGTGATGGACCCCTTCGGCAACATCCCGTTCTTCGTCTCGGCGCTGAAGGAGGTCGACCCGGTCCGGCACAAGCGCATCATCGCCCGCGAGCTGCTGGTGGCGCTGGCGGCGCTGGTGCTGTTCCTGTTCGCCGGCCAGCACCTGCTCGACCTGCTCCAGGTCTCGGGCCCGGCCCTGACCACCGCCGGCGGCGTGGTGCTGTTCCTGATCGCGGTGAAGATGGTCTTCCCGGCGCACGGCGGCCAGCCCCACGAGGCCGTCGAGGGCGAGCCCTTCATCGTGCCGCTGGCGATCCCCTACGTCGCCGGCCCGTCGTCGCTGGCCTCGGTGCTGCTGATCATGAACCGCGAGCCGGAGCGCTGGCCGGAGTGGCTGGCGGCGGTGGTCCTGGCCTGGCTCGTCACGGGGGTGGTCCTGAGCACCTCGGGCGCCCTGGCGCGCATCCTCGGCCGCAAGGGCTTGATCGCCATCGAGCGGCTGATGGGCATGCTGCTGGTGGCCATGGCCATCCAGATGATCATGACCGGCGTCAGGCAGTTCCTCGAGACAGCTTGAGACGCCGCCGCCCGCTCAGGCCTGGCGCAGGTCCTGGGTCAGGTAGATCGCCACCGCTTCCTGAATCGAGTGCACGGCCAGCTTCTGCAGGATGTGCTGGACGTGATTGCGCACCGTGACGCGGCGGATGCCGAGCTCGGCGGCGGTCCGGTCCAGGCCCAGGTCGCGGGCCAGGTGGTCCAGGACCTCGGTCTGGCGCCGGGTCAGCGCGCCGCAGCGGCGCGGCAGCCCGGGGTCCCGGGCGGGCCGGTTGCGGGCGGCGATCTGCTCGACGTAGCGCTCGATCCGGTGGCTGCGGCCGACCTCCTGGGCGCAGTGCACCAGCCACGGCCAAGTTCCGTCGGGGCCCTCGATCGGGATGATCATGACCTGCAGCCAGCGGGGCGCCGACTCCGGGCCGCAGACCGCCATCCGCAGCGGCTTGAGCACCTGGTCGCCCTGGGCGAAGGAGCTCAGCGAGCAATGGCGGCGGCAGTAGGTCTGGCCGTCGGACTGGCGGCCGCCGACGACCGCGAAGCAGGGGAGGCCGAGGCAGTCCTGGGAGCGCTGCCCGAGGACCTTCTCGGCCAGCTCATTGACGAAATAGAGCCGCTGATGCGGGTCGCTGATCCAGATCGGAACGCCGAGGCGCAGGACCCAGGCCGGCACCGCCGCCGACGGCTCGGGCCAGGCCGTCGAAGGCGAAGGTCGTCCCTGTGAGCGCCCGGGGTGGTCCATGACTCCAGTCTAGCCCATGGACGGCGGCCGCCGCCGGCGGACCGGCGAGCTCCAGGGCGGTGTGCAGCGGCAGCGATTCGCGGCGGGCGCGGCGGTCGGCCACCACCAGCCGCCAGGCGGCGGCGAATCCGGCCGCCCAGGCGTTGTCCTGGGTCGAGGAGGCAGGGAGCACCCAGTAGCTCCCGGTGGCTGCCACGCTGGCCGCCGCGGAGGTGGTGAGCACCGGGAGCTGGACCCGCGTGGCGACCTGGGCGACGGCGTGGGCGATGCGGCGGTCGGGCGGGGCGATCAGGGCGAGGGTGCCCGGCGCGCAGGCGAGCTCGACCGCGGCCGAGCTGGAGCTCGACCAGGCGCCAGGAGCCCCGGCGATCTCCAGGCGCGGCGCGGCGCGGCCGGCAAGCGCCAGGGCGTGGCGCGCGCCGTCGGCCAGGGCGGCGGTCACGGCCGGATCGGCGGAGGGGACCAGGCCGATCACCGGGCGGTCCGCCGAGGCTTCCTGGGCCCCGGTCGGGGCCGCGGCCAGGGCGGCCGCCAGCAGCGCAGCGGCGGATCTCATTATCCGTCCAGTCGGAAGACCCCGCCCTCGATCCGGCCGAGCCGCACCGGCGCGGTGTTGTTGAAGGTGGCGTCGAAGCGCAGCGGCACGACGGCGGCCGGCGGCTCGGGGGCGGCGAACATCCGGTCGCGGATCAGCGGGCGGTTGAGGCCGGCCTCCTCGATGGCCTGGATCAGGAAGCGCGTCCCCTCGAAGGCGTAGGCGGCCACCGCGTCCGGCTCCTGGCCGTCGCGGGCGAGGTAGGCCTCGCGGAACGGCGGCCAGGCCCCGGCCACCTGCGCCGGGTCGAAGGGGTGGGTGAGCACCATGCCCTCGGCGTGCTCGCCCGCGGTGCGCAGGAACAGCGGATCGACCAGCCGGTCGGGGCCGTAGAGCGGCGCTTCGATGCCGGCCTCGCGCAGGGCCCGCACCACCCGCCCGGCCAGCTCGGCGGGGCCCCAGATGACGACGGCCTCGGGGCGCTGGTCGCGGATGCGCTCGAGCTCGGCCGGCCAGGCGGTCTGGTGGGCTTGGAAGCGCAGCTCGAGCTGGATCGGACGGTGCAGGCGGCGGGCGGCGTCGACGAACTCGGAGGTGCCGACGCGGCCGTAGCGGTCGTTGGAACGGAACACCACCACCCGCTGCCGGCCCTCCTCCTGGAAGATGCGACGCGCCAGGGCGTAGCCGTTCTGGCGGTCGTCGGGGCGCACCCGCACCATCCACGGGATGGCGTGCTCGGTGAGCGTCGGGTCGGTGCCGCTGGTGTTGACCACCGGCAGCTCGATCTTCAGCAGCACCCGGTTCATCACGTGCGAGTGGGTGTCGCTGAGGGCGCCGACGATGCCCCACACCTGCGAGTCGTAGCGCAGCTCGACCGCGGTGCTGGCGGCCGCGCCCCAGGCCTGGTTCTCGTCGCGCAGGACGATCGCGTAGGGCAGCCGGCCGCGGTAGCCGCCGGCGGCGTTGGCCTGGTCGACCGCCAGCTGCACGCCCGCCAGGTAGCGCTCGCCGAGGGCCTGGTCCGGCCCCGACAGCGGCGCCAGGACGCCCAGCCGCACCTCCTCGAGGCCGTCGGGATCGGGCTGGTCGCGGCCGGGCCCGCGGAACTGCGGCGGCTCGCTGAAGAAGCGCCAGTAGGCCTCGCCGACGCCGTGGAACGGGACCAGCTCGGCGGGCGTCTCGCCGTAGCGGCCGGCGGCGGCGCCCTCCTGGGCGGCGGCCGCCGGCGGCAGCCAGCAGCAGGCCAGCGCGACGATCGCCAGGGAGCCGCCGCCCATGGTCACCGTTCGCCGTCGGCGAGCACCGCGAAGCCCTCGATCTCGACCAGCAGGTCGCTGCGGCACAGGCGCGCCTGGATGCCGGTCGACGCCGGCAGCGGGTCGAGCCCCATGCACTGGAAGAACAGCGTCCGCACCTTGTTGAACTCGTCGTAGTCGCGCTCGATGTCGCGCAGGTAGCAGCTCGTGCGCACGATGTCGCGCCAGCTCGCGCCCTCGGCCTCGAGCAGCCGCGTGATGTTGCGGAAGGTGCGCCAGGTCTGGGCCCGGAAGTCGCCGACGTGGATGGTCTCGCCGGCGTCGTCGATGCTGGCGGTGCCCGAGATCCACAGGATGCGCTGGCCGGCGCGGATGCTCACGCTCCGCCCGCGGGCGAAGGACGACGGCAGGGCGTAGTCGTAGGCCTCGTTGAGGATGCCCAGCGAGGGGAA
>JACNJP010000434.1 GCA_014382465.1 Planctomycetota bacterium | reverse complement strand
CCCGCCGGACCGCCTCCGACTTGACCACGGGCGAGTTCCTCGCCGAGGGGAATCAGCCCCGCTTCCGCCTCGGGGGGGAGTGACGGCGGGTCAAGCGCGCCGGGCTCAGCCGAGCTCGGGCGGCGCGAAGCCGTCGCGGTAGTCGCGCCGGACGATGGTCTTGGTGGCCTCCTCGTGGTTGGTGAAGACCAGCTTGGAGCGGTCCCAGGCCAGCTCCTGGCCCGGGAAGCGGGTCGCCTTGACCGCCAGCAGCGCGGCCTCGGTGATGCGCACGCCGTCGCGGAAGGGGGTGCGCAGCTCGGTCTGCTTGCCGATAACGTTGTCGACCCAGGCGTGCCAGTGGTTGAGCTCGGGGAATGCCGGCAGGCCAGGCATCGCCAGGCCGTCGGTGACCTTGCCGTCGCGCCAGATCTCGAGCCTGCCGCCGGCGGTCAGGGACAGCACGCCGCCCTCGCAGACCACCACGGTCATGTTGGCGTCCGGCCAGCCGCCGGCCGGGAGCCCCAGCGCGGCCCGCGACGGCGCCTGGTTGCAGTCGCTGTAATAGAGCGGGAAGAACTTGCGGGCGAAGTTCGGCGAGTCGACCGCGTAGGTGACGGTCGCGCGGCACGGGTAAGGGTGGAACTCGTTGGCGGCGTTCGGCGCGTGGGTCACGACCGCCATCGGCGACCGCAGCTCGTCGTAGCCGAAGAAGATCACGTCGAGCACGTGCACGCCCCAGTCGCCGAGGCCGCCGGTGCCGTAGTCCCACCACGAGCGCCACTTCAGCGGCTGCAGCAGCTCGCGGTAGGGCGCTTCGGCGCAGGGGCCGAGCCACAGGTCCCAGTCGAGGCCCGCCGGCGGCGCGATCGGCGCGCCGAGCACGCGGTGCAGGTTGAAGTAGTGCTCGTCGCCCGGCGAGCCGGTCCAGGCGTAGCCGGCGACCGCCTTGCCGAGCACCCCCGAGCGCAGGATCTCGACCGCGGCGCGGCGGCCCGGATAGACCATGCGCTGGTTGCCGACCTGGGTGACCAGGTCGGGCCGGGCGGTGATCGCGGCGTCGATCAGGCTCAGCTCCTCGAGCTGCTGGACCAGCGGCTTCTGGCCGTAGACGTGCTTGCCGTGCGCCAGCGCCGTCAGCATGATCGGCGCGTGGCTGTGGTCGGGCGTCGAGACGATCACGGCGTCGAACTGGTCGGCGCGCTCGGCGAAGGCCTGGCGGTAGTCCTTGCAGGTGAAGGCGTCCGGGTGGTCGGTGGCCGCCTTGGCCAGGTAGCCGTCGTCGACGTCGCACAGGCCGGCGATGCGCACCGCCGGGTGCCCCGCGACCTGCTTGCGGTCGGCCTCGCCGATGCTGCCGACGACGCCGATCGACAGCACGTTGAGCTGCTGCATCGGACTGAGGCGGGCGAAGCCCGGCAGGCTGAAGGAGCTGAGGCCGACCCCGGCGGCGCCGGCGGTGCGGAGGAAGGAGCGGCGAGTGGGGTGAGGTTCGATCATCGGAGTCTGCCGCTCACGCGGTGGTGCCATTGTTCCGGTGCCCCTCGGTTACGGGAATCTGCTTTTCGTGGATCTTGACCACGCGGCCATGGACCGGAGTGTGCCCCGAATCCTCCACCGCTAGACTGGTCCCTGCGAACGACCGGCCTCAAGACCGCCACCTATCGCCGTCCCTTCTCCTCGTCTCCGACTCCTGCTGACCGCCCTCCTGCTCCTGGCAGCAGGAGTCGTGCTCGGGTGGCCTGGATCGGGCGGATCCTCGGTGGATTCGGAGGCCTCCCCTCTCGCCCCCCTCGCCGCTCCATCCGGCGCACCCGGTTTCTTGGGCCGGGAGGGTCGCGTGCCGCTGGGAGCTTCCGAGGAGGAGGTCGAGGCCCGGATCCTGCCCTGGGAGGAAGTCCTCCAGCGATTGGCGATCGGGCGCCCTGATCGTCGCCGGGTCCTGGCGGCCAACCTCCCCCGCCCCGACCTGGTCCCGTGGCTGCTGGCCCGGCTCGAAGCGGGTGACATCCCGCGCGAGCAGGATCACCGGCCCTGGGTGCACTTGCTGCGGGGGGTGCTCGATGGCTGGGAAGAGCGGACGGTGGATCCTGTGATGAGCCGGCGCGAATTCATCCGCCGGGTGCTGAACGCTGGCGCTCGGCACCAGGGATCCCAGGACATCGTCTACTCCAGTTGGGAGCAGCAGCGATTCCTCGATCCGAGCTACGAAGCGATCGTCGAGGAGGCGCGCTTCCCGTTGCCGCGCGCGGGCGTCGTGAGCGGGATGTATCTGGTCGTGCTCGAGGACCTGCTCCGCTCCCACCTCGAGCAGGGCAGTCAGGCGCCCGTCCTGGTCCGGATGGAGGATCCGATCCAGGAGGTGCGCTCCTTGGCGCTGCGCCTGCTGCTGCAAGCGGGAGCCGTCCGGGAGACGGATTGGCTCGCGGCCGCTTTCGAGGGATTGTCCGAGGGAGAGCGGCGGGCAGTGGCGGATTGGATCGGGGCGGAGCTGGAGCCGGAGCGGGCCGCCGCGCTGCTCCTCGACCTGCAAGGCCGGTTCCGGGCTTCGGACACCTTCTTCGGCGCCTGGCAGGCGCTGGCCCTGCGGGCGGTCGGGCAGGTGGAGACGGCCCTGCTGGCGGACCTCGCGGCGGCGCCCCGGTCCAGCACCGACGAGGCCCGCTCCCTGAGCGGCGAGAGTCCGGGCAACTCCAGCCCCGTCGTCGCCCTGGTTGGGAGGACTTCCCTGGACCACAGCTACATGGTGGCTGCACTCTCCATCGCCCATCACCAGGGCGGCGCGGCCGCCGACCCGGAGACCTTCCTGGCGGTGCTGGACCAGGCATGGAACCCTTTGGTCCGCGTCCGCGCCTGGACTGCGCTGGCCGGGGGGCGGGATGCCGCCACCCGGCGGATCGCCTTGGACTGCCTGCAGCAGGACCGCGGCGGTTTCCTCCGCGACGCCGGCCGCTTCGCCGGGTATGAGATCGGTGAGAGCCTGGTCTCCCTCGCGCGCCGGCTGCAGGGCCAGGACTTGCGCCGCTACTTGGACCAGGTCCTTCCCGGCTTGGAATTGAAGGCCAGCGTCCGCGCCGCGGTCCTCCAAGCCGGCCTGCGGCCGGGCCGCTGAATCAGAAGCATGCGGCGAGGACCTGGACCGGGAGCCGCCGTTCGGTCACCAGGAAGCACTGCTCCACGTCGCGCTCCAGGTGGCAGGCGCGGGTCCGACGCGTCCACGATCAAGGTCGCGGCGAAGCCGGCCGGGCCGCTCTCGCCCGCGGTGGTGCAGGCGATCAGGGGGAATCCCCCGCCAGGCCAGTCTGGCGGCCGCCCCGCAAGGGCCGTTCGTAGCGCTCGACCGCCAGGGTCTCGCCCCAGAGCCGCTGCTTCGGAGTCCTCTCCACGCACCGGAAGCCGGCCGCCCGGTAGAGCCGGGCGGCGTCGGTCAGCGCGTCGACCGTCAGCAGGAAGACGCGCCGGTAGCCCTCTGCGCGGGCGTACTCGAGGGCGGTGGCCAGCAGGCGGGTGCCGAGGCCGCGACCGCGGGCTTCCGGAGACACCAGGAACCAGCGCAACTGAGCACCGGCCTCCCCGGAGTCCTCGCGCCCTGGGGGCGCGGCCACGATGGCGACGCAGCCGATCAAGCGGCCTGCCCGCTCCGCCAGCCAGATCCTGCCCCGCCGGTCCTCGGCGCCGGCGAAGGCCATCAAGGGTCCTTCGACGTGGTCGGCGAAGCCCTCGTCCCAGCCGCGCTCGCGGGAGTAGACCTCGCGGTGCAGCTCGAGCACCTTCCAGGCCTCCTCCGGCAGCCGGGCGGGGCGAAACGGGGTCGGGTCGCCGGCCGAATCCATCCCGCGGCCGATCACGAGTCGGCGGCCCCTGCCAGCCGCTTGCAGGCGACCTCGAGCAGGGCGAGGTCGGCAGGGCTCACGCCGGCGAGCCGGCCGGCGTGCCCGAGGGTCTCGGGACGAAATTGCTCGAGGCACT
>JACNJP010000582.1 GCA_014382465.1 Planctomycetota bacterium | reverse complement strand
CGCCCTCCGCGCCGGCGGCCAGGGAAGCCACCAGCCGTCCGTCCTGGACCAGGGCCAGGATGCGGGCGTCGCACTCGTGGTCGGTGTAGCCGCGGAAGTCGGTGCGGACGGCGCCGGCGAGCGACAGCCGGCTCGGCAGGGATTCCGAGAAGACGTCGCTGCTGATGCCCGAGCCGGCGCGCGCCCGCTGGCGCTGCTGATCCATGGCCGCCTCGAAGCCGGCGTGGTCCATCTCCAGGCCCTGCTCCTCGACGATCACCGCCGAGGTGTCGAGCGGGAAGCCGAAGGTGTCGTGCAATTCGAAGGCGAAGTCCCCCGGGAAGATGCTGGCGCCGCGCTGGTGCCGCACCTCCTCGATCATCGACTCCAGGCGGTCGATGCCGCGCCGGTAGACCTCGCGGAAGCGCTCCTCCTCGCCCTCCACCAGCGCCTGGATGGTGCTCTCCTGCTCCCGGAGCTGGGGATAGGCCTCCCCCATCTGGGCCTGGACCGCCGGCAGCAAGGAGGCCAGGAAGGGGCGGTCGAAGCCCAGGTCGATGCCGTCCCGCACCGCCCGGCGCAGGATCTTGCGCACCACGTAACCGCGGCCGTCGTTGCCGGGGGCGGCGCCGTCGGCGATGCAGAAGAACACCGCCCGGCTGTGGTCGGCGATCCGCCGCAGCCGCACGCCCACCATCTCGCCGCTGTCGTAGGGCGGAGCGCCGAGACCCTGCAGGGCCTCGAGGGTCGGCGCGAACAGGTCGGTCTCGAAGTTGTTCGGCACCCCCTGGACCACCGCCGCGATGCGCTCAAGGCCCAGGCCGACGTCGATGTTGTTCTGCGGCAGCGGCGGCAGCGAGCCGTCGCTCTGGCGGTCGAACTGGGTGAAGACGAAGTTGCCGACCTCGAGGAAGCGGTCGGGCAGCTCCTGCAGGCCCTCCCGCGGGGGCAGCGGGCCGCCGGCCTCGAGGTCGAAGTAGAGCTCGCTGCACGGGCCGCAGGGGCCGTTCGGCCCCTTGGATGGCGCCGATGCCGGCCAGAAATTCTCCTTCTCGCCGAGCCGGTAGATCCGCTCGGCCGGCAGCCCGACGAGCTCGCGCCAGATGGCGAAGGCCTCGTCGTCGTCGAGGTAGACGGTGGCGACCATGCGCTCGCCGTCGAGCCCCAGGGTCTCGGTGAAGAACTCCCACTCCCACGGCACGGTCTCCTTCTTGAAGTAGTCGCCGAAGGAGAAATTCCCCAGCATCTCGAAGAAGGTATGGTGCCGTGGGGTGAAGCCGACGTTGTCGAGGTCCGGCACCCGCAGGCACTTCTGGGCGGTGGTGGCCCGTCTCAGCTCCTGGCGGCCGCGGCCGAGGAACTCGTCCTTGAACTGGTTCATGCCCGCGCCGGTGAACAGCAGGGTCGGGTCGTTGGCCGGGATCAGGGAATCGGAAGGGAGGCGGAGGTGTCCCCGGGCTTCGAAGAAGCCCAGGAACGCCTCGCGGATCTCGGCGCCGGTGCGGGGAGTGGACATCGCGAATGGAGCAGGACGCAGGGGTCCGCGCCGCGCATTCTAGTGTCCTGTCCGCCGCGTCAGACCTTGGCGGTCTTCTTCCTTGCGGCCTTCGGAGCTGCGGCCCCGGCCTCCTGGGCGACCTCGGCTTCGGGCGCCTTCTTCGCCGGAGCGGCCTTGGCGAGGGCCGCCTCGGCCGCCGCCAGCTTGGCCTTCTTGCGCGCCGGGATCGCTTCGTCGAGGATCGCCTCGGTCAACTCATCGCGCAGGTCGGGGTTGTCCTTGAAGAGCTGGCGGACGGCCTCCTTGCCCTGGCCGAGGCGGATCTCGCCCTTCTCCGGGTGCTTGCAGGAGAACCAGGCGCCGGCCTTGATGACGATGCCGTGCTGCAAGCCCAGCTCGATGACGTCGCCCTCGAGGCTCAGGCCCTTGCCGTAGAGGATGTCGAACTCGGCCCGGCGGAAGGGCGGCGCGACCTTGTTCTTGACCACGGTGGCCTTGGTGCGGTTGCCGATGATCTCCTCGCCCTGCTTGATGGCGCCGATGCGGCGCACGTCGATGCGCACCGAGCTGTAGAACTTCAGCGCTCGGCCGCCGGGAGTGGTCTCCGGGTTGCCGAACATGATCCCGATCTTCTCCCGCAGCTGGTTGATGAAGATCACGATGCAGTTGGCCTTGCTCACGGCGCCGGTGAGCCGGCGCAGCGCCTGCGACATCATGCGCGCCTGCAGGCCGACGAAGGTGTCGCCGATCTCGCCGTCGATCTCGGCCTTGGGCACCAGGGCCGCCACCGAGTCGATGACGATGATGTCGACCGCGCCGGACTTGGCGAAGCGGTCGCAGATGTCGAGGCCCTCCTCGCCGGTCGAGGGCTGGGACAGGTTGAAGCGCAGGCCGTCGAGCTGGACGCCGAGGTTCTTGGCGTAGTCGGGGTCGAAGGCGTGCTCGGCGTCGATGTAGGCCGCGTAGCCGCCCTGCTTCTGGACCTGGGCGATCACCGCGAGCGCCAGGGTGGACTTGCCGCTGCCCTCCGGCCCGTAGAGCTCGATCACCCGGCCGCGGGGCAGGCCGCGGTCGCCGAGGGCCAGGTCGAGGGCCAGGGAGCCGGTGGGGACCCCCTCGTCCGGCATGACGTAGTCCTCGGTCATCTGGATGACGGCGCCGACGCCGTGGTTCTTCTCGATCGCCGCGAGGGCCTCCTGGAGGGCCTTGTCGCGTTCGGCGGTGGAGTCGTTCTTTTTCTTAGCGGCCAAGGGTGAGTCTCCCATGTTTGGGTTTTGTTCGCGTTTTCCAGTCTAGCCCTCGGCAATCCCCGATGGAAGCCGGGATTTCACAAAAAGCAGACGCTCCCGGCCGCCGGGGTTACACCCTCTCCCGCTGCTCCAGGCGGACGAACTCTCGCAGCTCGGCGTAGCGGCGGTCGAGGTCCTCGCGGCTGGCCTCCTCCAGCGCCTGGGTCGAGAACTTCTCGACCGTCAGCGAGGCCGCCACCGTGCCGTAGGCCATGGCCTGCCGCAGCCGGTGCTTGTCGACCTCGCCGGCCGAGGCCAGGAAGCCGACGAAGCCGCCGGCGAAGGAGTCCCCGGCGCCGGTCGGATCGACCACCCGGGTGGTCGGGTAGGCCGGCAGGGCGAAGTGGAATTCGGGCGCGAACAGGAACGCGCCGTGCTCCCCCTTCTTCACCACCACGATCTCGGGGCCCATCTTGAGCAGCTCGGAGCCGGCGGCGATCAGGTTGGTCTCGCCGGTCAGCATGCGCGCCTCGCCGTCGTTCAGGATCAGGCCGTCGACCCGCCGCAGGACCTCGCGCAGCTCCTCGGGCTGGGTCCGGATCCACAGGTTCATGGTGTCGGCGAAGACGGTGGCGCCGTCGAGCTCGTCGAGCATCCGGATCTGGACGTCGGCGCCCATGTTCGCCAGGAACACGAAGGGCGCGCCGCGGTAGTCGGCCGGGACCACCGGCGGCACGGCCAGCAGGTTGAGCTCGGTGGACAGGGTCTCGGCGCTGCCCATGTCGCCCTGGTAGCGGCCGGTCCAGCGGAAGGTCGGCTGGTCCGGGTAGACCTTCAAGCCGCTCAGGTCGGCGCCGCGGGCCCGCAGCGCCTCCCAGGGATGGGCCGGGAAGTCGTGGCCGACGTTGGCCGCCACCCGGACCTCGGTGAACAGCGAGGCCGCCAGGGAGAAGTAGACCGCCGAGCCGCCGACGACGTCCTCGACCCTGCCGAAAGGGGTTTCCACGGTGTCGATGCCCACCGATCCGACGACGACGAGGGTCATGCCTGCTTACTCCGATCAAGAGGGTCGGTGGCGCCCCGCTCCCGCGTCAGCACCCACACCAGGCCGCCGATCAGGCCGACGCCGAGCTGGGTGGTGAGCCGGAAGATCACCGAGACCGCCACCCCGAGGGTGAAGGTGGAGCCGAAGCCCTGGAAGAATTTGCCGAACAGGAAGTCGCCGTAGCCCCAGCCGGCCGGGGCGACCGGCACC
>JACNJP010000466.1 GCA_014382465.1 Planctomycetota bacterium | reverse complement strand
GGCCCGGCCTTCTTGAGCCGCTCGCGGTGGTCGGCGTGCATGCGCCAGATCTGGTTGATGCGCTCGGAGCCGCGCACCCGGGCGTTGTGCAGGCTCATGCCCTCGATCAATTCGCCGGAGTAGATCCTCAGGTAGTAGAGGTCGCCGTGGGCCTCGTGGAAGACCTTGAAGACCAGCGCCGCCAGCGGCGCGTCGGCGTCCAGCGGCCGCTCCACCGCCCGGCTCTCGTCCCCGGGGTAGTGGCCCCGCATCGGCGGACGGTCGGTCGGGCCCGGGAGCCAGTCGAGGACCGCGTCGAGCAGCGGCTGGATGCCCTGGAAATGGAGCGCGGAGCCGCACAGCACCGGGACGAAGCGGTGCGCCAGGGTTCCCTGCCGCAGCCCCGAGCGGAGCTGGTCCGGGTCGAGCTCGCCGGCCTCGAGCCAGGCCCCGAGCAAGACGTCATCGACCTCGGCGACCGCCTCGCAGAGCTCGGCGCGGGCGGCCGTCGCCCGCTCGCGCAGCTCGGCCGGGATCTCGGCCTCGTGGACGGTCGCGCCCTTCTCCTCGGGATCCCAGCTCAGCATCCGCATGCCGATCAGGTCGATGACGCCGCTGAAGTCCCGGCCCTCGCCGACCGGGAGCTGAACCGGCACCGCCGCCAGGCCGCCCCGCTCCCGCAGGGACGCCACCGCGGCCGCGAAGTCGGCCCCTTGGCGGTCCATCTTGTTGACGAAGGCCAGCCACGGCACCTGGTAGCGCGCCGCCTGGCGCAGCACGGTCTCGGTCTGGGCCTGGACGCCGGCGACGGCGCAGATCACCACCACGGCGCCGTCCAGGACCCGCAGCGAGCGGCTGACCTCGGCCGTGAAGTCGACGTGCCCCGGAGTGTCGATCACCTGCACCACGTGGTCCCGCCAGGAGCAGCGGGTGGCGGCGGCGGTGATCGTGATGCCGCGCTCGCGCTCCTCCTCCATCCAGTCCATCACGGTGTTGCCGAGGTGGACCTCGCCCATCCGGTGCTCGACACCCGTGTAGAACAGGATGCGCTCGGTGACGGTCGTCTTGCCCGCGTCGATGTGGGCGACGATGCCGATGTTGCGCAGCCGCTGGGGTTCCATGAGCTGGAGATTCTAGGCCCGCAGCAGCCCGGAATTCGCCTCCAGCCACGCCTCTCTCCAGTGATAGCCGTCGAGCAGGCTGTCGTCGCGCCGCCCGAGCAGGGCGCAGGCGGCGTGGAGCGCCTCGACGCTGGCCAGCCCGGCCAGGGGATCGGGGAAGGAGGACGAGCGGCGGGGATAGGCGCTGCGGAGCCCGGGGGGCAGGCTGCGCAGGTGCAGCCGGCCGCGCACTCCGCGCAGCACCCGCGGGAGGTCGCGCCAGGACGAGTCCACCAGCAGCAGCGGCCGGCCGGCGTCGGCGGCGCTCAGCGGCGCGCCCGCGGGGTGGGGCGGGGTGCCCCCCCCCCCCTCGCCGGGGTCGCCATGGTGGACCCGGATCAGGCGCGGGGGCGGGTCGCGCCGCGGGCGCAGGGGGGTCAGGCTGCACTTCTTGGGCTCCTCCGTGTCGAGGCGGGGCGGGATCGGCTCGGGGCCCACCGGCTGCAAGCAAGGAGAACCGGGGCGGGCGGCCCCGCCAGGGACCGCCCGCCGGGCCGGAGCAGCCGCTCCGGCTAGAAGTTGGCGAAGTGGCTGTAGGCCTTGTTGGCGTCCGCCATGCGGTGGACGTTCTCCTTCCACTGCACCGAGGCGCCGGTGTTGTTGCAGGCGTCGACGAACTCCGAGGCCAGGCGCTGGGCCATCGGCATGCCCTTCTTCTTGCGGGCGTTGTTGATGATCCAGCGGATCGCCAGGGCCTGCGATCGCTTGGAGCTGACCTCGCGCGGCACCTGGTAGGTGGAGCCGCCGACGCGCTTCGAGCGCACCTCGACCGCCGGGCGGACGTTCTCCAGGGCGGTGGTGAAGACGTCCTCGGGCGGGATCTCCTTGAGCCGCTTGGAGGCCTGGTCGACGGCGTCGTAGAAGATCTTCATGGCGACCGACTTCTTGCCGCCCCTCATCATCTGGTTGATGAACTTGGTCCCCAGGAGGGTGTTGAAGCGCGGCTCCGGCTTGACGTACTTGGCCGTGGACTTGTAGCTGCGAGGCATCCTTACTTACCGCGACGGGTTCCGTACTTGGAGCGGGAGCGCTTCCGGTCGTCGACGCCGGCGGCGTCGAGGGTCCCGCGGATGATGTGGTAGCGAACGCCGGGGAGGTCGCGGACGCGGCCGCCCCGCACCAGCACGATCGAGTGCTCCTGCAGGTTGTGCCCCTCGCCAGGGATGTAGGCGGTGATCTCCTTGCCGTTGGAGAGGCGGACGCGCGCCACCTTCCGAAGCGCCGAGTTGGGCTTCTTCGGGGTCATGGTCTTGACCTGGGTGCAGACTCCGCGCTTCTGCGGGCAGGAGTCGAGCACCGGGCTCTTCGACTTCTTCCGCACCGGCTTCCGTCCCTTGCGGACGAGTTGGTTGATCGTGGGCATTACGGCTTGGCTACTTCGCGGACCGGTTCACGGCCCTAAAGGGGCTAAAAGTCTACTGATTCCAGCGCTGGGGTCAAGACCAGGCTGCTATTGGCCGGCCTCGAGCATCGCCTCGACGCCCTCCGGGGCTCCCGGGCCGAGGTCGGCGAACTGCGAGAAGTCGACCTTCTTCTTGATCCGGGTGTGGAGGAGGGCCCGGCATCCGGTCCCAGCCGGGATCAGGTTGCCGAGGATGACGTTCTCCTTGAGGCCCTGGAGCTGGTCCAGCTTGCCCTTGAGGGCCGCCTCGGTCAGCACCTTGGTGGTCTCCTGGAAGGAGGCCGCCGAGATGAAGGAGTCCGACTGCACCGAGGCCTTGGTGATGCCCATGATCATCGGCAGGGCCGACGGCGGGTCCTTGGCCTCGCCCACCAGCTCCTCCACCGTGCGGCGGAAGACGTGCCGGTCCATGAGCGAATTCGGCAGCAGCTTGGAGGCGCCCGGGTCGTCGATCTGGACCTTGCGCATCATCTGCATCACGATGATCTCGATGTGCTTGTCGTTGATCACCACGCCCTGGGCGCGGTAGACCTTCTGGACCTCGCCGACCAGGTACTCCTGGAGCTTGTCCTCGCCGAGGATCGACAGGATCTCCTGCGGCGGCAGCGGGCCGTCGACCAGCCGCTCGCCGGCGCGGACGCGGTCGCCGGTGTGGACCCGGAGGTGCTTGGACTGCGACACCAGGTGCTCCCGGACCTCGTCGGACTCCTCGTTCTTGACCTTGATGACCCGCTTGCCGCGGCGCTTCTCGCCGAGCTCGACGATGCCGTCGATCTCGGCCATGGTGGCCGGGTCCTTGGGGATGCGGGCCTCGAACAGCTCGGTGACCCGCGGCAGGCCGCCGGTGATGTCCTGGGTGCCGCCCACGGCCCGCGGCGACTTGGCGAGCATGGTGCCGGCGGAAACCACCTGGCCGTCCTGGACCTCCAGGTAGGCGTTCTCGGGCAGGGCCGTGTAGTAGAGGACCTCGTCGTCCTTGCCGACCAGCAGGATCTGCGGGTGCAGATCGCCCTTCGACTCGAGGATCTTGCGCCGCTGGATCTTGGTCTTGGGGTCCTCCTCGATGGTCATGGTCTTGCCATCCTTCACGTCCTCGAAGCGGACCTTGCCGTCGTACTCGGCCAGGATCGGCAGGAAGTGGGGGTCCCACTCGTAGAGCTTCTGCCCCTTGGCGATCTTGGCTCCGTTCTTGACGTTCATGACCGAGCCGACGCCGACCTCGTGGCGGTCGATCTCGCGGCCCTTGGCGTCGCGGAGGATCAGGGCGCCGGTGCGGGACAGGACCACGTCCCTGCCCTCGGGGCTGACCACCGGCCGCAGCCCGTGGTACTCGGTCACCCCTCCGCGCTTGGCCCTGCGCGACGCCTCGCCCACCCCGCGGCCCCCCCGCCCCCCCGCCTGGAAGCGCCGCACGCGCAGCCG
>JACNJP010000474.1 GCA_014382465.1 Planctomycetota bacterium | reverse complement strand
CCCGCGGCGGGGGCGGGGGGGCCGCGCCCTCTACCTCGCCGAGGGCTGCTACAACTGCCACTCGCAGATGGTCCGGCCGATCCGCTCCGAGACCGAGCGCTACGGCGCCTTCAGCATGGCCGGCGAGTTCGTCTACGACCACCCCTTCCAGTGGGGCTCGCGACGGATCGGCCCGGACCTGGCGCGCGAGGGCCGCAAGACCCTGACCGCCGGCTGGCACCTGCGGCACCTGCGCGACCCGCTGGAGACCAGCGCCGACTCGCTGATGCCGCGCTACAAGCACCTGCTCCGCGAGGAGCTGGACTTCGAGCGCATCCCGAAGAGCATGCGGGCGATGCAGATCCTCGGCGTGCCTTACAGCGACGAGGATGTCGCCGGCGGAGCCGAGGCCGCGACCCTCCAGGCGGCTGCCGTCGCCGCCGGCATCCGCGCGGAGCAGGTCGAGGTCGACGGCCTGGAGACCAAGAAGGTCACCGCCTTGATCGCCTACCTCATGCGGCTCGGCACCGACACCATGCCGAAGGAGGCAGACCAGTGATCAGCACCCTCCTGTTCCTGCTGTTCTTCCTGCTGGTCCTGGCGTGGGTCTCCCTCGGCGACCGGGCCCGCTTCGAATCCGCCGCCCAGCTCCCCCTCGACGAGGCGCGAGCGGCTGCCTCCCGTTCGACCTGCCAGCCGGAGCCGTCCGATGACTGAGCACCGCGAAGACCACCTCACCGACCACAGCTACGACGGGATCCAGGAATTCGACAACCCGCTGCCGGGCTGGTGGAAGGCGCTCTTCTGGGGCTCCTTCGTCTTCAGCCTGCTCTACTGGGGCTGGTTCCACGTCTACCCGGGCAAGAGCATCATCAGCGACTGGGAGGCCGAGGTGGAGGAGGCCCGCTCGAGCGGCTACGCCCGCTTCGGCGAGCTGAGCGACACACCCGAAACCCTGCTCGCCCTCATGGCCCAGCCCGACGCGCGCAAGATCGGCGCGACCCTCTTCGCCACCAAGGGCTGCGCCGCCTGCCACGCTCCGGACGGCGGCGGCGTGGTCGGGCTGGGGGCGAACTTCTGCGACGACCTGGCGATCAACTACACCGACCTTCCGGGCATCCTCAAGGTGGTGCGGAGCGGCGTGCCCGGCACCGCCATGGTGCCGCAGACCTCGCTGCTTTCGCCGCAGGAGATCTACTTCGTCGCCGCCCACGTCGCCGGCCTGCGCGGCACCACGCCGGCCAAGCCGCGGCCGCTCGACCCGAAGGCCAAGGAGATCGCTCCGTGGCCGACGCGATAGGCCGAAGGAATCCTGGGGAAGGGCTTCCAAGCCCCTCCTCCCGGTCCCAGGAGGGGGCATGAGTTCGGAATTCGATTTCCTCGAGGCGCCCGAGCAGGTCCTTTCCACGCTCAACCCCGACGGCACCCGCCGCTGGCTGTTCCCGCGCCTGTCGAAGGGCCGGTGGTGGAAGCGCCGCCGCTGGGTGGCCTACTCCCTGATCGCGCTGTTCAACCTGCTTCCGTGGCTGCCGGTCGGCGGCAAGCCGGCGATCCTGCTCGACGTCGCCAACCGCGACTTCGCCTTCTTCGGCGCCAGCTTCCGCCCGACTGAGACGCCGCTGTTGGCGCTGCTGCTGCTGTTCATCTTCCTCGGGATCTTCTACCTGACCTCCTTGATCGGCCGCGCCTGGTGCGGCTGGACCTGCCCCCAGACGGTCTACCTGGAATTCCTCTACCGGCCGCTGGAGCGGCTGGTCGAGGGCAAGGGCTACGCCAAGGGCGGCAAGAGCGCGCCGCTGTGGCGCAAGGCGGTCAAGTACGCCGTTTTCACGCTGGTGTCCGCCCACCTGGCTCACACCTTCCTGGCCTACTTCGTCGGCGGCGCCGTCGTCCTCGAGTGGTCGATCGGGGACCCGGCCGAGCACCCGGTCGGCTTCGGCCTGGTGTGGGCGACCACGGTCCTGATGCTGATCGACTTCGGCTGGTTCCGCGAGCAGCTCTGCACCCTGGCCTGCCCCTACGGCCGCCTCCAGGCGGTCCTGCTCGACCGCAACTCGCTGATCATCGGCTACGACGAGCGCCGCGGCGAGGCGCGCGCCAAGCTGCCGGCCCGCAAGCAGGGCGGCAGCTTCGGCGACTGCGTCGACTGCGGCCTGTGCGTCGCCACCTGCCCGACCGGCATCGACATCCGCCAGGGCCTGCAGATGGAGTGCGTCGCCTGCGCCGAGTGCATCGACGCCTGCGACGGCGTCATGGCGAAGATCGGCAAGCCGCTCGGGTTGATCCGCTACGCCTCCCAGGAGAGCCTGGCCGGCGGCGCCACGCGCTGGTTCCGGCCGCGCACGATCGCCTACCCCGTGGTCCTGACGTCGATCCTGGGCCTGTTCACCGTCAGCCTGGCCGGGCGCGAGTCGGGCATGGTCCAGGTCCAGCGGGCCCAGGGCGCCCCCTTCGAGGTCATGAACGACGGCCGGGTGCGGAACCTGCTGAGCTTCCGCCTCGACAACCGCGCCCGCGAGCCGCGCAGCTACCGCATCAGCCTGCCGGAGGGCGTGGACGGCTTGATCCCGGTCAACCCGGTGACCGTGTCCGCCGGCGAATCCGGCATGGGCATGGTGCACCTCTACCTGCCGCCGGCGGCCTTCTCCGGCGGCAAGGCCTCGGTCCCGATCACCATCCGCGACGGCGTCGACTTCGAGCACGTGCTCGAATTCCAGGCCCTGGGGCCGTTCTGATCCGCGCCATGCAAGCCAAGCAAGTCTGGATGTTCGTGCCGGTCGGCCTGCTGCTGCTGTCCGCCACGATCGGCGCGATCACGGTCTTCGTGGCCGTCCGCGACCCCGGCTTCGGGGTCGAGCAGGACTACTACCGGAAGGGGCTCGAGCACGACCGCGCGATGGCCCAGGCGGCGGCCAACCAGGCGCTCGGCTGGAGCCTGCGGCTCGAGGCGTCGGTGGTCGTGGGCGCCCGGCTCTCCCCCGCCACCGTGACCCTGCTGGACGCCGACGGCGCGCCGGTGGCCGGCGCCCGAGTCACGGTCGAGGCCTTCCCGCTGGCGCGCTCGGCCGATCCGGCGCGGGCCGAGATGGCGGAGACCGCCCCGGGCAGCTACCGGGCCGAGCTGCCGCTGCGCCGGACCGGCAAGTGGGAGTTCCGCTTCCGCGCCGAGGCCGGCGGCCAGGTCTACACCTCGACCCTCCAGACCTTCCTCGCGGCGCGGGAGCCCGGCCAGGGCTGAGGCATGCTCGCGCTCGCCGGCACCGTCTTCGTCGCCAGCCTCGCCGGCAGCCTGCACTGCGCCGGCATGTGCGGCGGGCTGGTGGCCTTCGCCGCGGCCGGCGGCCGCGGCGGCGGCGGCGGCGTCCACTTCGCCTACCACGGCGGCCGGTTGCTGAGTTACGCGGCGCTCGGGGTGGTCAGCGGCGCGCTCGGCGCCGGCATCGACCTCGGCGGCTCGGCGGTGGGGGTGAAGCAGGCGGCGGCGGGGATCGCGGGCGGCCTGATGGTGGCCTTCGGCCTCGTCGTGCTGCTGCGCTGGAAGGGGGTGCGCGTACCGCATCCGCCGGCGCCGGCCTTCGTGCGCCAGGGCTTCGGCCGGCTGATGCAGCGCAGCGCGGCCCAGCCGCCGGTGCTGCGGGCGGCCACCATCGGACTGTTGACCGCCTTCCTGCCCTGCGGCTGGCTCTACGCCTTCGTCGTCACCGCCGCCGGCACCGGCAGCCCGTGGCTCGGCGCGCTGGCGATGGCGGCCTTCTGGGCCGGCACCGTGCCGGTGCTGGCGGCGCTCGGCCTCGGGGTCCAGAGGCTGTCGGGCCCGCTGCGCCGGCACCTCCCGGGGGCCACGGCGGCGGCCCCGGTGGGGGGCGGGCCGGGCACGGTCCTCGGGCGGCTGCAGCTCCCCCGCGACACCGGGGAGGTCGGCGGCGGCGGCGGCGTGGGGCCCGGGCGGGCGCCCCGGCGCGCCGGCGAACCCGGCCCCCGCCACCCGG
>JACNJP010000272.1 GCA_014382465.1 Planctomycetota bacterium | reverse complement strand
GCCGGCCCGGGCCACGTCGCCACCCCGGGGCCCGGCCGGCTGCCGCAGCCGCCCCCCGAGAACCTGCAAGCCCTGGGCGAGGAGGCCCGCCCCCATGACCCTGCCGCAGTCTGAAGCCCCCGCCGAGCTGGTCGCCAAGTACGACCGCTCCGGCCCGCGCTACACCTCCTACCCGACCGCGCCGGTGTGGACCGACGCCTTCGGCCAGGCCGAGTGGGTCGCTGCCCTGCGCCAGGCCGACGAGCGCGCCGACCAGCCGATCGCGGTCTACGTCCACCTGCCCTTCTGCCAGAGGCGCTGCCTGTTCTGCGCCTGCAACGTGGTCATCACCAAGCGCGAGGACGTGGTCGAGGAGTACCTCGCGCGGCTGTTCCTCGAGATCGACCGCACCGCGGCCGAGATGCCCAAGCGGCGCCGGCTCAGCGGCCTGCACTGGGGCGGCGGCACGCCGACGCACCTGACCAGCGATCAGATCACGCGGCTGTTCCGCAAGATCGAGCAGCACTGGACCATCCTGCCCGACGCCGAGCTGTCGATCGAGGTCCACCCTCCGGTGACCTCGCGCGAGCAGCTCGAGACCCTGCGCGGCCTCGGCTTCAACCGCATCAGCTTCGGCGTGCAGGACATGGACGGCGAGGTCCAGGAGCTGATCGGCCGCGACCAGACCGTCGACCAGACCGAGGGCACGCTGGCGGTCTGCCGCGAGCTGGGCTTCTCGAGCGTCAACTTCGACCTGGTCTACGGCCTGCCGGGGCAGACCGCCGCCACCTGGGACTTCACCCTCGACAACGTGCTGCGGCTGCGGCCCGACCGGCTGGCGATCTACAGCTACGCCCACGTGCCGTGGCTGCACTCGCACCAGAAGCGCATGCCGATGGAGCGCATGCCCGAGCCGGAGCTGAAGCTGGAGCTGCTGCGCACCGCCGCGCGGCGCCTGTGCGGCGAGGGCGGTTACGCCGAGATCGGCTTCGACCACTTCGCCGTGAAGGAGGACGAGCTGGCGCGGGCGGTGGACGAGAAGCGCCTCTACCGCAACTTCATGGGCTACACGGTGCGGCCGGCCTCCGACTACGTCGGCTTCGGCGTCACCGCGATCTCGGAGGTCGGCAGCGCCTTCGCCCAGACCCACGGCAAGCTCAACCGCTGGAACGAGGCCGTCGACGACGGGGAGTTCGCGGTCGCCCGCGGCCACCAGCTCAGCCTCGACGACCGGGTGCGCAAGCTGATCATCGAGCGCGTCATGTGCAACCAGTGGCTGGGCTTCGACGAGGTCGAGGCGCTGGCCGGGCGGCCCTTCCAGGAGCTGTTCGCCGGCCAGTGGCAGGCCCTGGCCGAGATGGAGGCCGACGGACTGGTCGAGCGCGGGCCGCGCCACCTCGGCATCACCGAGATGGGCCGGCTGTTCCTGCGGAACGTTTGCATGTTGTTCGACGCCTACCTGCCCGAGGAGGAGGTCGAGGGCAGGTTCTCGCGCACGGTGTAGCTAGACTGGGGCCATGGCCGACCGCACCGGGATCCTCCTGCTGCAGATGGGAGGGCCGCGCGAGCTGGCCGAGATCGAGGACTACATCCGGAAGCTGTTCCTCGACCCCGACCTGGTGCGGCTGCCGGTGGTGGTGAACTGGTTCCGCCGGTCGCTGGCCGACAAGGTGGCCCGCAAGCGGGCGCCCGTGGTCCGCCGGCAGTATGAGTTGATCGGCGGCGGCTCGCCCAACAACGAGATCACCGGGCGGCAGGCGCGGCTGCTGCAGGAGGCCTTGGCGGCCGACGGCCCGTTCCGCTGTTACGCCGCCATGACCTACACGCCGCCGCTGATCGACGAGGCGGTGCTGCGGGCGCACGCCGACGGCTGCCAGCGGATCGTCGGCCTGTCGATGTTCCCGCACTACTCGACCGCCACCACCCGCTCCTCCTTCCGGCTGTTCGACGACAAGGTGCGCGAGCACGGCTACTCCGCCGCCCGCGTCGGGCGGATCGAGCGCTGGGGAGCGCGGCCCGACTTCCTGGACGCCCTCGCCGAGCGCGCGCGGACCACCCTCGCCGAGGCCCGCGCCGCCCACTCCGAGGAGCCGCAGCTGGTGGTCAGCGCCCACGGCGTCCCGGTCAGCTACGTCAAGCGGGGCGATCCCTACGTCTCGGAGGTCGAGGCCAGCGTCGCCGGGCTGCGCCAGCGCCTGCCGGGGACGGCGATCCACCTGGCCTACCAGAGCCGCGCGACGCCGGTGAAGTGGGTGCCGCCCGCGACCCTCGACGAGCTGGCGCGGCTCGGTGCCGCCGGGGCGCGCAACCTGGTGGTGCTGCCGATCTCCTTCGTCAGCGACCACGTCGAGACCCTGTTCGAGATCGACATCCAGCTCGCCGAGGTGGCGCGCGCGGCCGGCGTCGAGGCCTACCGGCGCGTCCCGGTCTTCAACGACGCTCCCGACCTGACCGCCATCCTGCGCCGGCTGGTGCTGGAGACCTGTTCCCCGGCTTGACCCGGCTCGACCGCCTGCCCGCTCCGACATGTCCATGCCCACCTACGACGTCGCCATCGTCGGCGGAGGCTACTCCGGCCTCGCCGTGGCCCACTTCGCCCGCAAGCGCGGTTTGAGCGCCGTGGTGCTCGAGAAGGAGGAGCGGCCCGGCGGCAAGGTGCAGACCGTGCGGGAGGCCGGCAACGTCGTCGAGCTCGGGCCGCTCGGCTGGCTCGACAAGGAGCCGGCGGTGACCGAGATGGCCGCCGACCTCGGGCTGGTGCCGGTGCCGGCGGCGCCGGCCGAGAAGGTCCGCTACCTGCTGCGGCGGGGCAGGATCACGGCGCTGCCGAGCGGCCCGGGCAGCTTCCTGACCACGCCCTTCCTGACGGTGGGCGGCAAGCTGCGGGTGATGGCCGAGCCCTTCATCAAGGCCAAGCGCGACGGCGGCGACGAGAGCGCGCGCAGCTTCGCCCGGCGGCGGCTCGGCCAGCAGATGGCCGACGCCTTCTTCGAGCCCTTCGTCAGCGGCATCTACGCCGGGGATCCGGGGCGGTTGTCGGCGCCCGGCGCCTTCCCGCTGCTGGCTGGCTGGGAGCGCGACAGCGGCTCGCTGGTGCGCGGCGCCGTGAAGTACATGCGCGCCAAGGCCAAGCGGCGCAAGGCCGGCGAGCCGGTCGGAACGGGCAGCCTGTGCAGCTTCGCCGGCGGCCTGGCGGCGCTGGCCGAGGCCGGCACCCAGGCGCTCGGGGACGACTGCCGTCTGGGCGTCGCGCCGGACCGCGCTCGCAAGGACGGCGACTGCTGGGTGCTCGAGCGCGGCGGCCAGGAAGTGGCGCGCGCCCGGCAACTGGTGATGGCCTGCCCGGCGCCGGCCACTGCGGGGATCCTGCGCGCGGAGGCGCCCGACCTGGTAGACGCCGCCGAGGGCATCCGCGGCGACCCCTTGTGCGTCGTCGCCGCGACCTTCCGCCGCGAGCAGATCCGCGAGCGGGTCGATGACGGCTTCGGCTTCCTGGCGGCCCGCAGCGAGGGTTTCCGCCCCCTCGGCGTGCAATTCGCCCACGCCATCTTCCCCGGCCAGACCGCCGCCGGCCTGGCCCAGATCCGGGTGCTGATCGGCGGCAGCTTCGACGCCCAGGCCCACGCCCTCGACGACGCCGGCCTCTACCAGGCCTGCTTCGGCCCGCTCGAGGGCCTGCTAGGCATCACCGGCGAGCCGCTCCAGACCTGGACCCGCCGCGTGATGGGGGGCGTGCCGCAGTACGAGATGGGCCACCTGGTCCGCGTCGCCCGCATCGAGGCCTCGGCGGCCCGCCTCGGCGGCCTGCACTTCGCCGGGGACAGCTTCAGCGGCGTCGGCGTCGTCAAAGCCTTCGCCCGCGCCAAGGAAGTGGCCCTGGCGCTTTAACCCGGGGTCGTACGTCGATTGATATTCGGGGTCGTACCTCGAATATCAATCGACGTACGACCCCGGGTTTTCACGGGTTTTCAGCTCTTCCGTGCCTGGAACTTGGCGCTCCAGACCTTGCCGACGACCGCGGCGACGCCGGCCTCGAGCTGCTCGCGCGGCACGCCGAGGGCGTCGAGGTCGGAGCCGACCACGCCCTGGAGCTGGCACTCGTCGTAGACCAGGCGTTCGCTGACCTCGACCTCGGTCAGGCCGGCGGCTTCGAGCCCGGCGACGTACTCCTGCTCCGAGATCGCGCCGCCGATGCAGGCGGAGTAGGCGGCGGCGTGCTCGCGCACCCACTGCGGCAGCTCCTCGGCGACGATGTCCGACACCGACACCCGGCCGCCGGGCTTGAGCACGCGGGCGATCTCGCGGAACACCGCCGGCTTGTCGGGGGACAGGTTGATGACGCAGTTCGAGATCAGCAGGTCCACCGAGGCGTCCTCGACCGGCAGCGCTTCGATCACGCCCTTGCGCAGCTCGACGTTGTCGTAGCCAGCTTCAGTCACGTTGCGGCGCGCGGCCTCGATCATCTCGTCGGTCATGTCGACGCCGATCACCTTGCCGCTGGCGCCGACCTTCTGGCGCGCGAGCAGCAGGTCGAGGCCGGCGCCGGAGCCGAGGTCGAGCACGGTCTGGCCCTCCTCGACCTCGGCGAAGGCCAGCGGGTTGCCGCAGCCGAAGCTGCTCTTGGCGGCGCCTTCGGGCACCGAATCGAGCTCGGCTTCATAACCGGCCAGCTTGGCGGCCATGCCGGCGGGCACGGTCTTCTTCGAGCCGCAGCAGCTGCCGCCCTCCTCAGAGGCCTTCAGCGCGGTGGCGTAGGCGCGCGACACCTGGTCGCGCACGTCGTTCGGGTTCTTGGTATCGCTCATGATTCTGATTCCGTGGATGCGGTGTTCTAGGCGGGGGCGGGGCAGCACGCTTCGAGCGCGTCCGCCAGCCCGCGCAGGGTGGAGGAGAGCTCCTCCCGGTTGAGCCGGTAGCGGACCTCGCGGCCGTCCTTCTCGGCGCCGATGACACCGGCGTCGCGCAGCTTGGCGAGGTGCCGCGACACCCCCGAGAGGTGCACGCCGCAGCAGCTCGACAACTCGGTGACGGTGCGCGGTCCGTCGGCGACCGCCATTCGGCACAGCAGGACCAGCCGGGTGGGGTCGGCCAGCGCCGCGAACAGCTCGGGGCGGAGCTGTTCGAGGAAACTCGTGGCGCAGGTCGGGGCCGGTTGGCTCATGCAAGAACAATAGCGCATATGCGCAAAGATGCAAGAATGGATTTGAGGCCCTTGCTGGGCTCGAGAAGCCAGGTAAAACTGTTGTTGTAGACAGAAAAAACTGTCGATAATAGTGCCTATGAAAGACCTCGCTCGCAGCAAGGCTCTGGGGAGCAGGCGGCGGACCCAGGTCCTCCTGCTCCTCGCTCTCCTCGGCGACAGTTACGTCGCCGAGTTGGCGCGTTTGCTCGGCGTGCGCCCCTTCACGATCACCGGGATCGTCGACGGACTCGAGCATGAGGGGCTCATCGGAAGCCGCCTGATGGGCCGACAGCGGCTCTTCCGCCTGGAGCCTCGCTACTTCGCCGCCCGTGAGCTGAAGGCGCTGCTCCTGAAGCTGGCGGAAGGGGAGCCTGAGCTCATGGACCAGCTCGCTTCGCTGCGTCGGCGGCCGCGCCGCCGCGGCAAGCCGCTCCGCGAGGGTGACCTGTGATCCAGGCGGATTCCACGCTCGAGGAGGTGGCATTCCACGTCTGCTCGGCGCTGGAGGATGCCGGAATCACCGCGGTCCTCACCGGAGGTAGCGCCGCCACGGTCCATTCGCAGGGCGGCTACAGCTCCCTCGACCTCGACTTCGTGATGACCAGGCTCCGCGGCGCGGAAGGGGCCGGGGAGGCGGCGCTCCAGCGCTTGGGCTATCGGCGAGACGGCGGGCAATTCGCGCACGAGGCCTGTCCGCTGGCCCTGGACTTCCTTCGGGGTCCTCTGGCCGTCGGAGCAGAGGTCCTCACGGTCTGGGAGACCCGCCAGCGCCGGGGGCTGACGCTGCATCTGTTGCGCGCCGCGGACTCGATCAAGGACCGGCTCGCCGCCTTCCTGCACTGGGGCGACGTCCGCGGACTCGACCAGGCCGCCGCGGTCTGGCGGCGGACGATTCAGGACGTCGACCTCGAGGAGCTGCGCGCCTGGGTCGCGGCGGAAGGCGGGACCGAGCGCTGGTCTCTCATCCTTGCCCGCTTGGCCTAAACTGCTCGCATGCCCACCAAGCTGACCCGCGACGGAGCCTGGGACTTCCTCTGCTCCTGGACCGAGACCGACGCCCTGCGGCGCCACGCCCGCGCCGTCGAGGTCGCCATGCGCGCCGCCGCCCACCGCTACGGCGCTGGCGCCGAGGATGAGGAGGAGTGGGGCATCGCCGGCATGCTGCACGACGCCGACTACGAGAAGTGGCCCGAGGAGCACCCCAACCGGGTCGTCGCCTGGCTGCGCGAGCGCGGCGAGGAGCCGATCGCCCACGCCGTCTCGGCCCACTACACGAAGTGGGGGGTGAGCTACGACAGCCTGCTCGACAAGGCCCTGCTCGCCTGCGACGAGATCACCGGCCTGATCATGGCCTCGTGCTACGTCCGCCCGGAGGGCATCGCCACGCAGCAGGCCAAGAGCGTGATGAAGAAGTTCAAGGACAAGAGCTTCGCCGCCGGGGTCGACCGCGCCGAGTGCCGCGCCGGCGCCGAGATGCTGGGAGTCGAGCTGCGCGACCACGTCGAGTTCCTGATCGAGGCGCTGCGGCCCTTCGCTGCCGAGCTGGGGATCGAGGGCACGGGAGTGGTGGCTTAGGCCGGCGGCGGCGAATCCTCGAGCAGGCCGCGGTGGAGCTCGGAGACCGGCAGGCCGCCGTCGAGTTCGCCGTCCTGCAGGTCGAACCGGACCATGGTCCGGCGCAGCTCCTGGTGGCTCAGCAGGCCCTTCTCGACGCACAGCTCCGCCAGGGCGAAGGCGAACAGGCTGACCCGCTCCAGGTCGCGGCGGACCTCGTCGTTCTTCTTGGAAGTCCGCGCGCGGCGGAGCGCTGCCGCTCCTCGATGTCGTTGAGCTCCTTGGCGGTGAAGAAGTCGTGGAGGAGATAGCGTCCGAGGCCCATGGTCAGATCTTAAGGGAGGCGAACCACTGGCCTGGCTGCCGAGGGGAGGGCAGTGTGCCGACTGGAGCGCGGGGTCCGTTTCCGCGGCTACGGCAGCACCTCGATCGTCCGCGCCGCCGAGCTCAGCCGCCCGGTCTGCGGATCGCTGCCGCTGAGCGCGGCCAGGTAGAGGCTGCGGCCGATGAGCGGCGTCAAGACGCCGGGGCCGAAGCTCAGGGTCAGCGCGGCGTCGCCGTCGGCGTCGAGGCGGCCTTGGTGGCCGGGCAGGTAGGCGGCGGCGGCGGACGTGCTGGAGAGCCGGAACATCCGGTCCTGCGTCAGCGGTATCACGACGCCGGCGACCGTAGTCGGACTGGCGCCGGTTGCGGAGGCGAGGACGGCATAGAGCATCGAGGCTTCGGTGTCCGGGAAGGCGAGGCCCACCGATACCGCACCGCCCAGGGCCGAGGAGAGCGCCTTGGGGGAGATCTCCAGGAAGGGATCGAAGCGCAGGCGCAGCAGCTTGCCCAGGCTGCCATTGGCGTAGGAGTCGCCGATCACCAGGTCGGGGATGTCGTCGCGATTGAGGTCGCTCTCCAGGAAGAAATTCCAGGCATGGGTCCCTTCGGTCTCCAGGAGCCGGAGCGTGCCGCCGGTGGCGCCGGAGAGCAGGTGGACCGCTCCCGCGGTCTCGCTCCACTTCGGCGAGGAGACCCCGAAATCGGGAGTGCCGTCGAGGTCGAGGTCGCCCATACTGCGGACCGCCTGCCCGAGCCTCTCGAAGCCCCGCGAGCCGAAGCGTCGGAACAACATCCGCCCGGTCCTGCCCGAGAACAGGTACACGGCGCCGGCCTGCCATTCCGGGACGACGGCGCCCGGGGAGCCGGCGGCGAAGTCGGCGTTGCCGTCTCCGTCCAGGTCTCCGATCCAGGCCACGGACCAGCCGAACTGCTCCTGGTTGCCAGCCCCCGGACTCGGGACCGACTGGATCAGGTTGCCGGTGGCGCCGGACCGGACCTCCACCCGCCCGCCGTGGTCGTCCGGCGCCCCGATCAGGAGATCGGGGACGCCGTCGCCGTTGGCGTCGTGGCCGACGGAGAGGCAGTGCCCGAAACCGTCGATGGTGGAGCTGACCAAGCGGTGGAGGACGGCGCCGGTCCGCGCCGAGTGGATGGTGACCTTCGACGGACCGTAGAGGGCGGATGCGCCGGGAGCGCCGACCGCCAGGTCCCGGAGGCCGTCCCGGTCGAGGTCCCCGAGCAGCGCCAGGGAGTGGCCGAAGGAGCCGAGGGTGTTGGTGCCTTCCCAGCGCTGGAGCTGGGCCGCGCCGGCGCTGCCGAACAGGAGAACCGCGCCGACCTTGGCCCCTTGAGCGTTCCTCGCGGTTCGCGCCCCGACGAACAGGTCGGCCACACCATCTCCGTCGTGGTCGCTGGCGGCGGCCAGGCTCCAGCCGAAGGAGTCGCGGTCTCCGGTGCCCTCCCAGCGGTGAATCAGGCTGAAATCCCGTCCGGACCGAACTTCGACCGCGCCGGTGGAGGGGAGCCCGGGGAGGCTCGCGTCCGGCAGACCGACGGCGAAGTCGGCGGTCCCGTCCTGGTCCCAGTCCCCGACCCGGACGAAGGAGGAGCCGGCTCGGGCCGTCTCGGCCGATCCGGGGAAGAAGTGCAGCCGCGCGAAGCTGGCGCCGGAGTAGCTCCGAAGCGCCCCGGAGCCCACTCCGAGGGCGTCCTCGGCCCAGGAGAGGACGGCCCAGTCCGGGACTCCGTCGTGGTCGAAGGCGGCGCCGGCGAGGACCTGCTGTCCGAAGTACGAGCCCGGAGGGCCATCGGTCGACCGATGGAGCAACTGGCCGGTGGCGTCGAACAGGAACACGGCGTCCTCTCTCGGGGCCCCGACCAGGATCTCGCTGGTCGGGGATCCCTGCAGATCCCCGGCGAAGGCCACCGACCAGCCGAAGCGGTTATTGGGACCGCCTTGAAGGGCCAGCAAGGTGCTGCCGGTGGCGCCGGAGACGGCGAAGGCCCAATTCTCGCTGTACCCGGGCGAGCCGACCAGGAGGTCCGGGACCAGGTCGCCATCCAAGTCCTGGCCGGCGTCAAGCGAGCTGCCGAAGCCGATCACCCCGGGCGGCGGGAGGAGCTGCCGGATGGTGGCGCCGGTGGCACCGGAATGAAGCCGGATCAGCCCGACCGAGGAGATGTACCCCGGCCGAACCGAGGCGATCGCGTAGTCGGGGAGGCCGTCGGAGTCCAGATCTCCCAGGTCGGCGAAGGTGGAGCCCATCCAGTAGTCGGCTCCGGCGGTGCCGAGGTGGGTCCGGAGCAGGGTCCTGGTAGCCCCGGAGTACAGGAAGGCGGCTCCCAGATCGTCGTTGCTCCCCGTCGGCCCGCTGCGGGGGGCGCCGATCAGGAGGTCCCGGACTCCATCGCCATCCTGGTCGGTGACCGAGCCGAGACCCCAACCGAAATGGACGATGTCCCAGCCGTTCACGCTCGGCGCCGCCAGGTCGACGATCCGGGCGCCGGTCCGGCCGGAATGGAGGCTGACCCGGTCCTCACCCGCCACGATGTGGAAGTACAGCAGGTCGGCCGCCCCGTCGAGGTCAAGGTCACCCGGGCAATGGACATGCATGCCGAGCTGCTCCGAGGAGGCGGTTCCCTCGAAGAGGTGGAGCAGGCTGCCGTCGGCTCCAGAGAGGACCATGGCCGCGCCGGCCCCGTCGAGGCCCAGGGCGACGGCCCGATCGGAGCCGATCAGGAACTCGTCGAGGCCATCCCCGTCCAGGTCGGGGACCAGGTCGGCCGCGCCGAAGGGGCGGTGTAGCCCGTTGGGGGAGAAGTTGAATCCTGGTTCCCAGGAGCCGCCGACCTGGGGCGTGGGGACTAGGGAAAGGAATAGAGCGAGCAGGGAGCAGATCATGGGTCGGTGGGTTGGACCGGGTCGGTGGGGGGCAGATACGAGGGAACGTGGGGCGCTTCCATCTGAAAACGCACCTCAGACCGGGAGGACCGTCCTCCGCGCCTGAGGATTAGCTGCAACTACAGTGCCGGTAATGGAATCCTCATGGGTGCCCGCCACCGTTCGAATCCGCTCACCGATCCAGCGGGTCCGCACCGCTAGAATTCCCGGCTGCCTCGCCTCCAGGAGCATCCTCAAGACATGACCGACGTCTACCTCGTCTCCGCCTGCCGCAGCGGTATCGGCCGCTTCCAAGGCAGCCTCTCCGGCTTCACCGCCCCCCAGCTCGGCTCGCTGGCCGTCAAGGAGGCGCTGGCGCGAGCCGGGATCGGCGGCGACGCCGTCGACGAGGTGATCCTCGGCAACGTGCTGCAAGCCGGCGTCGGCCAGAACCCGGCCCGCCAGGCTGCGCGCGCCGCCGGCATCCCGGACACGGTGCCGCCCTTCACGGTCAACAAGGTCTGCGGCAGCGGCCTCAAGTCGGTCATGCTCGCGGCCCAGTCGATCAAGGCCGGCGACAACCAGCTCGTGGTCGCCGGCGGCATGGAGAGCATGTCGCGCGCGCCCTACCTGGTGCCCGCGGCGCGCGAGGGCGCCCGGCTCGGCCACGCCAAGCTGATCGACGCCATGATCTGGGACGGCCTGTGGGACGTCTACAGCGACCAGCACATGGGGCTGACCGGCGAGCTGGTGGCCGACGAGCACGGCATCACGCGCGAGATGCAGGACGAGTACTCGGCCCGCTCGCACAACCGCGCCGAGGCCGCCTGGGCCGGCGGCAAATTCGACGCTGAGACCTTCACCGTCGAGGTGCCGCAGCGCAAGAAGGACCCGATCGCCTTCCGCGCCGACGAGGGCGTGCGCGCCGGCGCCGACGCCGCCGGCTTCACCAAGCTGCGCCCGGCCTTCAAGAAGGACGGCTCGGTCACCGCCGGCAACGCCTCGCAGATCTCCGACGGCGCCGCGGCGCTGGTGGTCGCCTCCGCCGAGGCCTGCGACAAGCACGGCCTTAAACCGATCGCGAAGGTCACCGGCTACGCCGCCGGCGGCATGGCCCCCGAGTGGGTGATGATGGCCCCCAAGGCCGCGGTCGAGAACCTGGAAGCCCGGACCGGCCTGAGCCGCCACGACTTCGACCTGATCGAGATCAACGAGGCCTTCGCCTCCGGCGCCTGCGCGCTCTTGAAGAGCCTCGAGCTCGACGGCGACAAGGTCAACGTCCACGGCGGCGCGGTCGCCATCGGCCACCCGATCGGCGCCAGCGGCGCCCGCATCCTGGTGACGCTCCTGCACGCGCTGCAGGACCGCGGCGGCTCGAAGGGCCTCGCCACCCTGTGCCTCGGCGGCGGCAACGCCGTGGCGCTGTCGGTCGAGATGGTCTAGGCGGACCCTCTCGAGGCCTCGTCCGCGGTCCTGGTCCTTCCCTCGGGGCGGCGAGCGTGGATGATGGAGCGCCGCCCCCGGTCCCAGCTCCCCGGTGCGTCCTTCCATGCGCAGCTCCTCCCTGGCCCTGCTCCTGCTCCTCCTCCTCGCCGCCCCGCTGGCGGCGTCCCCGCAGGGCGATCCGCGCCTGGACGAAGCCCGCTCGCTGTTCGGCCAGAACCGCGAGCCGGTCATGCGCCAGGCCGCCGACCTGTGCCTCGCCGTCGGCGACGCCGAGGCGATGGAGGTGCTGATGAGGGAGCTCAAGGGCCCCAACCCGCACTCCCGGGACATCGTCTGGGAGGCGATGAAGCGTTTCACCGATCCCTACGCCTGGCAGGTGGTCGAGCACGAGCTCAAGACCAACAAGCAGCAGCCGCGGGTGCGCCAGTGGTGCGCGCAGCTGCTCGGCATCTACGGCGAGGACTCGATGGGGGGGACGCTGGCCAAGGCGATGAAGGACAAGGAGAGCTCGGTCCGCTACGCCGCGGCGCGCTCCCTCGGCCAGCTCGGCTTCGCCCCCGGCGTCAAGGCGCTCGCCAGCGCCGCCGGCGACAAGGCGCCGATGCTGCGCGCCAACGCCCTCGAGGCGCTGGTGCGGATCGAGCCGGAGAACTACGCCAAGCGCTTCCTCGCCGCCCTCGCCGACAAGGACGGCGGGGTCCGCTGCGCCCTGCTCGGCTTGACCCCCGAGCTGTTCCCGGCCGAGGCCGAAGCGCTCGCCACCACGGGGCTCACGGACGAGGACTGGCGGCCGCGGCTGCAGGCGGTCGAGAACCTCGGCGCGATCAAGACCAAGACCTCGGTCGACGGCTTGATCGAAGCCACCGGCGACGGCCGGCCGCGCGTCGCCCAGGCGGCCGGGGACCGGCTGCGCGCGATGACCGGCATGGCCTACGCCCGCCAGGAGCAGTGGCGGGCCTGGTGGGCCAAGGCCCGGGAGAGCTTCGAGTTCCCGGAGGGGACCGGCCAGGGCCAGGCGTCGGCCGCCGACACCGTCGCCACCTACAACGGCATCCGCGTCTCGAGCGACCACATCGCCTTCCTGCTGGACATCTCCAAGGACATGGTGGACCCGCGCACCAGCGACCAGGTGCGCAAGATCGACGCCGCCGTCGCGGAGCTGCAGCGGGTGCTGGAGATGCTGGAGGGGGAGATGGTGTTCAACGCCCACCTCTACTCCGACCAGGTCGAGGCGATCTTCAAGGAGCCCGAGGAGCTGAGCAAGCGCAGCCGCAAGAAGGCCTTGGCGGAGCTCGAGGACGCCTCCCTCAAGGGCTACAAGAACATCTGGGGGGCGCTGGAGGCGGTGGTCTCCGATCCGCAGCTCGACACGGTCTACCTGCTCTCCGCCGGGGAGCCCGAGGTCGGGCTCTACGTCCACTGGAACCGGGTCACCGAGCACCTGATGGACCTCAACCGCTTCCACAAGGTCGTCGTCCACACGGTCGCCTACTCGGGCAACGACTGGTACCGCGAGCAGCTCAAGAAGATCGCCGAGGTCACCGGCGGCGACTACGCCTGGTTCGACTGACCGGCGGCGGCGGTGGGAAGGGCCGCCCTCGGGCGCAGGCCGCCGACCCTCAGCCGGCAAAAGGAAGCCGCCGGACCTTGCGGGCGGGCCGGCAGCTGGCCAAGTCGTGGGCGGCCTGGAGCCTCATCCAGAATTCTGGGGTGGTGCCGAAGGCCTGGGACAGCAACCAGGCGGTCTCCGCGGAGACGCCTCGCTTGCCCTTCACGATCTCGTTGACCCGCTGGGTCGGGATCTCCAGATGGCGGGCGAGCACGGCTTGGGAGATCCCCAAGGGCCGGAGGAACTCGATCAGCAACACCTCGCCGGGGTGAGTCGGGACGCGGTTCTTGGGGCGCATGATCAGCGGTGGTAGTCGAGGATGGCGACGTCCCAGGTGTCCTCTCCGTCGAAGCGGAAGACCAGGCGCCATCGGCGGTTGATCCGGATGGAGAAGAAGCCTGCGAGATCTCCAGCGAGGGACTCCAAACGGTTGGAGGGAGGGACTCGGAGGTCGGAGAGGGAGCAAGCTGCTTCCAACATGTCGAGCTTGCGCAGAGCGGTTCGCCGGATCTCTGGCGGGAGGCGCCGGAGGCGGGCGGTCCGCTCGCGGTGGAACAAGTCGGCAGTCGCGCGATCCGCGAAGGACCGGATCATGCCGAGGTTTTTCGATTATACATGAGTTCCGGGTATTCAGGAATTCCATGCGGCCGCCCGCCGTGCTGCCGACGATTCCGCAGTCCAACGGTTACACGGAACCGCGCCGCTAGAATCCGCGGCGACCCCGCCCCGCGCAGCCTGAGAGAACCCGATGAGCGACAAGATCAACCTGACCGTGATCGGTGCCGGAACCATGGGCAACGGCATCGTCCAGACCTTCGCCATGCACGGCCACGCCGTGACCATGATCGACGTCGACGACAAGGCCCTCGAGCGGGGGAAGGGGGCCATCCAGAAGTCCCTGGGCCGCTTCGTCAAGAAGGAGCAGCTCCGCCAGGAGCAGGTCGACGAGATCCTCGGCGCCATCGCCACCTCGACCCAGCTCGACCGGGCGGTGGCCGGCGCCGACCTGGTGATCGAGGCGGTGTTCGAGAACGAGGCGGTCAAGACCGAGATCTTCCACAAGATCGACGCCGCGGCGCCGGCCCACGCGGTGCTGGCCTCCAACACCAGCTCGATCTCGATCACCCGCATCGCCAACGCGACCAAGCGCCCCGAGCAGGTCATCGGCATGCACTTCATGAACCCGGTGCCGCTGATGAAGCTGGTGGAGATCATCCGCGGCGAGCGCACCAGCGAGGAGACCCTGGCGAAGACCGTCGCCTGGTCCGAGGGGCTCGGCAAGGTCGTCGGCGTCGCCCAGGACTACCCCGGCTTCATCGCCAACCGCATCTTGATGCCGATGATCAACGAGGCCGCCTTCGCCCTGATGGAGGGCGTCGGCACCCGCGAGGCGATCGACACCACCATGAAGTTCGGCTGCAACTTCCCGATGGGGCCGCTGACCCTGGCGGACTTCATCGGCCTGGACATCTGCGTCAACATCCTCGACGTGCTGCACCAGGGATTGGGCGACCCGAAGTACCGCTGCTGCCCGATGCTGCGGCGCCTGGTGGAAGCCGGCAAGCTGGGCCGCAAGAGCGGCGAGGGCTTCTACTCCTACGAATAGGGCCGGGGACCGAAGCCCGCCCCGATGGCCGCCAGCTCGAAGACCGCCGTCCTCGCCGCCCTGGTCGGGAATTCCGTCCTGACGGTGCTGAAGTTCGGCGCCTTCCTGGTGTCGGGGTCGGGCGCCATGCTGTCGGAGGCGATCCACACCGCCGCCGACGCCGCCAACCAGGCCCTGCTGTTCATCGGCCTGAAGCGCTCGCTCCGCCCGGGGGACCGGCGCCACCCCTACGGCTACGGCGGCGAGCGCTTCCTGTTCGCGCTGCTGTCGGCGGTCGGCATCTTCGTCTTCGGCTGCGGCGTCACGGTCTACCACGGCGTCCACATCTGGTTCCACCCGCCCGAGCTCAGCCTGAGCTGGCACGTCTTCGCCGTGCTGCTCCTGAGCCTGCTGGTCGATGGCTTGGTGCTGGTGGTGGCCGCCCGCGCCGTGTGGGCGCAGAAGGGGGAGAAGTCGCTGTTCGAGTACCTGCACACCGCAACCGACCCGTCGGCGATCGCGGTGCTGCTCGAGGACGCGGTCGCCTGCCTCGGTGTCCTGATCGCGCTCGGCTGCATCGGCCTCGCCCACCTCACCGGCGAGCCGCGCTGGGACGCCCTCGGCTCGATCCTGATCGGCCTGCTGATGGGCGGCATCGCGATCTGGCTGGGGGTCAAGAACCGCGAGCTGCTGCTCGGCCGGGCCGCGTCGCCCGAGCTGGTCGAGGCGGCCGTCGACTTCCTGCGCTCGCAGCCGTCGGTGCTGCGGGTCTCGCGGGTGCGCTCGCGGGTGGTGTCGGCCGACGACGTCAAGCTGCAGGTCGACCTCGACTTCAACGGCGCCTGGTTCGGCCGCCAGCTCGACGGCTGGGCGCGGGCGCGGCTGCCGCAACCGGAGGACCGGCCGGCCGCCGAGCAGTTCGCCGAGGACTTCGGCCGCGAGCTCATCGACCGCCTCGGCCTCGAGGTCGACCGGCTCGAGCGCGAGCTGACGGCGCGCTTCCCGCGGCTGCGCTTCATCGAGCTGGAAGCCGACTGAGCCCGTGCCGCGAATTCTGGTCGCGCCTCGGCGAGTATGCGATAATGCGCCGTCCATAAGCTGGTCAGAAACGATGCAAGTCCTTCTCTCAGAAGAACATGAGATGATCCGAGACTCCGCCCGCGAGTTCGCGGAGCGGACCCTCAAGCCCAACGCCGCGACCTGGGACCGGGAGGAGCGCTTTCCCACCGAAGCGATCCAGGAGGCGGCCGAGAACGGTTTCCTCGGCCTGACGGTTCCCGAGCAGTACGGCGGCGCCGGCCTCGGCAGCCTCCACGCCGTGATCCTGCTGGAGGAGGTCAACCGTTGGTGCGCCGGCACCGGCGTGACCTTGTCGGTGCACAACTCGCTGATCTGCGGGCCGATCGCGAAGTACGGCAGCGATGACCAGAAGCAGCGCTGGCTGCCGCAGCTGGCCGCCGGCGAGCGCATCGGCGCCTACTGCCTGACCGAGCCGCAGGCCGGCTCCGACGCCGCCTCGATCCGCACCCGCGCCGACCGCGTCGACGGCGGCTGGAGGCTCACCGGCACCAAGTCCTGGATCACCACCGGCCCCGACGCGGGGCTGTTCGTGGTCTACGCCGTCACCGACCCCGAGGGCAAGCGCGGCAACAACATCGGCTGCTTCCTGGTGCCGGCGGAGGCCGACGGCCTGACCGTGGGCAAGAAGGAGCAGAAGCTCGGCATCCGCGCCAGCTCGACCTCGGAGATGATCTTCGAGGAGGTCTTCGTGCCCGACGCCGACGTCATCGGCGACTCCAGCCAGGGCTTCAAGATCGCCCTCGAGACCCTCGACGCCGGGCGCATCGGCATCGCCGCGCAGGCGGTCGGGATCCACCGCGCCTGCCTCGAGGACTCGGTGCTCTACGCCAACCAGCGCGAGCAGTTCGGCAAGAGCATCGGCCGCTTCCAGGCGGTGGCCTGGAAGCTCGCCGACATGGCGACCGAGCTGGAGGCCTCGCGGCTGCTGGTGCACCAGGCGGCGGCCCTGCGCGACGCCGGCCAGCCGTGCACCAAGGCGGCGGCGATGGCCAAGCTCCACGCCTCGAAGGCCTGCAACCTCGCCGCCCAGGACGCGGTGCAGATCCACGGCGGCGCCGGCTACACCAAGGAATTCCAGGTCGAGCGCTACTACCGCGACGCCCGCATCACCGAGATCTACGAGGGCGCCACCGACATCCAGCGGCTGGTGATCTCGCGCCACCTGCTGGGCTGACCTTGGGCCCCGCCGACCCCGCCCTGGCCGAGCTGCTGGCGCGTTTCCGCGCCGGCGGGGTGGGGGCGCTGGCGCGCGCGATCTCCTGGGCCGAGGACGGGCATCCGTCGGTCGCGGCCCTGCTCGAGGCGCTCCACGGCGAGACCGGGAACGCCTGGCGGACCGGCATCACCGGGCCGCCCGGCGCCGGCAAATCGACCCTGGTCGACGGCCTGGCGCGCCACTGGGTGGCCGACGGTCGGTGCCTCGGGCTGCTGGCCGTCGACCCCTCCTCGCCCTTCACCGGCGGCGCCCTGCTCGGCGACCGCGTCCGCATGGACCGCAGCACCGGCGAGGGCGTCTTCGTGCGCTCGATGGCCAGCCGCGGCAGCCTCGGCGGCCTGAGCCTGGCGACCGGCGCCGCCGCCGACCTGATGGACGCCTTCGGCTTCGACGAGCTGCTGCTGGAGACGGTCGGCGTCGGCCAGGCCGAGATCGACGTCGCGGCCGCCGCTGACACCACCGTGGTGGTGCTGACGCCGGCCAGCGGCGACGGCATCCAGGCCATGAAGGCCGGGCTGATGGAGGCCGCCGACCTGTTCGTGGTCAACAAGGCCGACACCGCCGGCGCCGAGCGGCTGGCCAACGAGCTCGAGATGACGCTCGAGCTGCGGCCGTCCGGCGCGCCGCGGCCGCCGGTGCTGCGCTGCGTCGCCCGCGACGACCAGGGCGTCGCCGAACTGGCCGCGGCGATCGAGGCCCGGCGCGAGGACGACCGCGCCAGCGGCCGCCTGGACCGGCGCCGCCAGGCCCGCGACCTGGCGCGCGTGCGCCGGGTGTTCAGCGAGAGCCTGCGCGCCCGCCTGTGGGACGGCGACGGCCTGCAGGACCGCGCCCGCGAGGCCCTGGCGGCCGGCGAGCGCCCCGATTCCGTCGCGCTGAAGCTGGCAGCCAGGGTGCTGCAGCGCCTCCAGGAGCGAGCCTCATGACTCAACGCAAGATCCGCGTGCTGGTCGGCAAGCCCGGCCTCGATGGACACGACCGCGGCGCCAAGGTGGTCGCCGCCGCGCTGCGCGACCGCGGCATGGAGGTGATCTACACCGGCCTCCACCGCACCCCGGAGCAGATCGTCGACGCCGCCGAGCAGGAGGACGTCGACGTCGTCGGCCTGTCGATCCTGTCCGGCTCGCACATGGAGCTGCTGCCGCGGGTGCTGCGGCTGCTGCGCCAGCGCGGCATGCAGCGGGTGCTGCTGGTGGGCGGCGGCATCATCCCCGACGAGGACGCCGCGGCGCTGCGCGACGACGGCTTCGCCCGCATCTTCGGCCCCGGCGCCACCACCGCCGAGATCGCCGACTTCATCGAACAGAACATCCCCCTAGAGCGATGAACCCGACCCTCGAGATGGACCACACCGTCACCAATTTCGACCTCACCGACGAGCAGCAGATGATCCGCGAGACGGTGCAGCGCTTCGCCAACGAAGTGATCGCGCCGGGGGCGCGGCAGGCGGACGAGGAGTGCGCCTTCCCGCTCGACGTCTGGAAGCAGATGTGCGAGCTCGGGCTGGCCGGCCTGCCTTTCGAGGAGAAGTGGGGTGGCGCCGGGCTCGACAACCTGTCCTACATCATCGCCGTCGAGGAGGTCTCGCGGGTTTGCGGCAGCACCGGCCTGGCCTACGCCGCGCACGTCTCGCTCGGCACCTGGCCGATCTACGCCTTCGGCAGCGAGGCGCTCAAGCAGCGCTACCTGCCGGGGCTTTGCGCCGGCGAGTACATGGGCGCCTACGGCCTGACCGAGCCCAACGCCGGCTCCGACTCGGGCGGCACCCAGACCACCGCGCGGCTCGACGGCGACCACTACGTCGTCAACGGCGCCAAGTGCTTCATCACCAACGGCAGCTACGCCAAGCCCTTCGTGATCACGGCCCAGACCGACAAGTCGAAGGGGCCGAAGGGCATCGTGGCGCTGGTGGTCGACCGCGACAGCGACGGCTTCCAGGTCGACAAGGGCGAGGTCAAGCTCGGCATGCGCGGCTCGGACTGGACCAACCTGGTGTTCCAGGACTGCCTGGTGCCGGCCGACAACCTGCTCGGCAAGCCCGAGACCGGCTTCGCCACCTTCATGAAGACGCTGGAGGGCGGCCGGATCTCGATCGGGGCGCTGTCGCTGGGCATCGCCCAGGGGGCGCTCGACCAGGCGCTGCGCTACGCCACCGAGCGCGAGCAGTTCGGCAAGCCGCTGGCGCAGCACCAGGCGGTGGCCTTCAAGCTGGCCGACATGCGCACCGAGATCACCGCCGCCCGGCACCTGGTCTACCACGCGGCGCGGCTCAAGGACGCCGGCCGCGACTACGGCGTGGCGGCGGCGATGGCCAAGTACTTCGCGTCGGAGGTGAGCGTGCGGGCCACCTACGAGGCGATCCAGGTCTTCGGCGGCAACGGCTACTCGCGCGAGTACCCGGTCGAGCGCATGTACCGCGACTCCAAGCTCAACACCATCGGCGAGGGCACCAGCGAGGTGCAGAAGCTGATCATCTCACGCGACCTGCTGCGGCAGGTCCGGCGATGAGCGGGGCCGAGGGCCGCCGCGTGGTCCAGGTCGGCCGCTGGACCGTCACGGCCCTGCGCGACGGCGTCTTCGCCCTCGACGGCGGGGCCATGTTCGGCGTCGTGCCGCGGGTGATCTGGGAGAAGCTGACGCCGGTCAACCCCGACCACACGGTGCCGCTGGCGACCAACCCCTTCCTGCTCGAGAACGGCGGCACCAAGATCGTGGTGGAGCCGGGCATCGGCCATCGCTGGGACGAGAAGGCTCGGGCGATGTTCCACCTCGAGTGGCCGGACGGCGGGCTGCTGGCGTCCTTGCGCGCCGCCGGCGTCGCGCCGGAGCAGGTGACGCACTGCCTGATGACGCACGGCCACTGGGACCACATCGGCGCCGTCTGCGGGGAGGACGGCGCGCCGGTGTTCCCGGCGGCGGCCCACTGGATCCCGGAGTCGGAGAAGCGCGCGGCGCTGAACCCCGACCACCTGCGCCGCGCCAGCTACCGCGCCGAGGACCTGCAGCCGGTGGTGGACGCCGGCCTGCTCCGCACCTTCCGCGGCGAGCAGGAGATCCTGCCCGGCCTGCGCATGGTCGAGCTCGGCGGTCACAGCGACGGCGTCTCGCTGGTGATCCTCGAGGACGGCGGCGACACCGCCTGCTTCTGGGCCGACGTCGTGCCGACCGCCAACCACGTCCACCTGCCCTTCATCATGGCCTACGACATGAACGCCGAGAAGTCCTGGCAGGTCCGCAGCGAGTGGATCCCCCGCGCCGCCGCCGGCCGCTGGTGGAACCTCCTCTACCACGACCTCCACCACCCCATCCTCAAGTTCGCGAAGGAAGGCAACCGCTTTTCGGGGTCGTACGTCGATTGATATTGGAGGTCGTACCTCGATTAATAATCGACGTACGACCCCGTCTCGGGCTCGGCGAGGAGCTGGACGGAGAGGACTAGGCCGCCTAGGGCGGCGGTGGCGGCGGCGAGGGGCCACCAGAGGCCGTTTCCGAGGTCGTACTGGGCGCGGGCGATCATGCGGCCCCAGCTCGGCTGGTCGAGCAGGCCGACGCCGAGGAAGGAGACCAGGACCTCGGCCTTGACGGCGTAGACGAAGCGCAGCGAGAACTGGACCGACAGCAGGCCCCGCAGGTTGGGGAGCAGGTGGCGCAGCAGGATGCGGCCGGCGCCGGCGCCGCTGGCGCGCGCGGCGGCGACGAATTCGAGCTGCTTGAGCTTCAGCACCTCGGCCCGCACCAGGCGGAAGACCCCGACCCAGGTGGCCACGGCGATCGCCAGGCACACCGAGGCCAGCCCGCGCTCGAGCACGAAGCCGACCGCCAGGATCAGCAGGATGCCCGGCACCGCCGCCACCACCCCCCCGAGCCACACCACCGCCTCGCCCGCCCCACCGCCGGGCCCCC
>JACNJP010000483.1 GCA_014382465.1 Planctomycetota bacterium | reverse complement strand
CTGTCCAGTTGCCCGCCGGCGGAGGCCGTCACTTGGGGCAAGGTCGACAAGGAGCACTACCGGTCGACCACCGAGAGCTTCCAGTGCGACTACTCGGTGGTCATGCCCTTCCTGGTGAAGGCGCTGCTCGACAAGCGCGGGCGCTTCCAGCGGCTGGCCGAGGAGCTCGGTGAGGAGCTGCTGTTCCAGCGCCACCCCGAGGCCCGCGGCTACCTGCGCCCGGCGGAGGGCTACCGCCTGTTCGCCCAGCGCGAGCGGCTGATCGCCTCCCTGCTTGAGGAACGGAAGAAGCTGGCATAGGAGAGTGGCAGGCTCTCCGGACCTCAGCCCCGCTCCTCCGTGCTCTTCCCCAGCGTCGCCTTCCTGATCTTCTTCAGCGGGGTGCTGCTGGCCGACCTGGCGCTGCGGCCCTGGGCCCGCTGGCGGAAGGCCTTCCTGCTGGCCGCCTCCTACGGCTTCTACGGCTTCTGGGACTGGCGCTTCCTCGGCCTGATCCTCCTCAGCACCGCGGTGGACTTCTGGGTCGGCGGCCGGCTCGGCGGCTGCGACGACGCGCCTCGAAGGAGGCGGCTGGTCGGCCTGAGCCTGGTCGTGAACCTCGGCCTGCTCGGCCTCTTCAAGTACTTCGACTTCTTCGTCGGCAGCGCCGTCGAGCTGCTCGACGGCCTCGGCTTCGAGGCCTCCCCGCCGCTGCTGCGCCTGATCCTGCCGGTCGGGATCTCCTTCTACACCTTCCAGACCCTGAGCTACACGCTGGACGTGGCCGCCCGGCGGCTCGAGCCCTGCCGCAGCCCGCTCGACTTCGCGCTCTTCGTCGCCTTCTTCCCGCAGCTCGTCGCCGGGCCGATCGTGCGCGCGCGCGACTTCCTGCCGCAGCTGGCCGAGAACCCGCGGCCGACCCGGGCCGGGATCTCGCTCGGCCTCTACGACCTGGCCTCGGGCCTGTTCAAGAAGGTCGTCATCGCCGACCTCATCGGCGCCGGCCTGGTCGATCCGCTGCACCAGGACCCCGGACGCTTCGGGACCGCCGGCGCCCTGCTCGGCGTCTACGGCTACGCCTTCCAGCTCTACGGGGACTTCGCCGGCTACAGCCAGATCGCCATCGGCTGCGCGCGGCTGCTCGGCTTCCGCCTGCCGGTCAATTTCCGCGCGCCTTACCTGGCGCGGACCATGGGCGACTTCTGGCGGCGCTGGCACATCTCGCTCTCCACCTGGCTGCGGGACTACCTGTACGTCCCGCTCGGCGGCAGCCGCCGCGGCCGGTCGCGGACCCGGCGCAACCTCCTGATCACCATGGTGCTGGGCGGCCTGTGGCACGGCGCCGGCTGGAATTTCCTGCTCTGGGGCACGATCCACGGCCTCGCCCTGGTGCTCTCCCAAGGCCGACGGGAGAGGCGCCTCGCGGCGGGTCGCTGCCTCCCGAACGGGTGGTTCAGCCGGCTCCTGCAGCGGCTGGTGGTGTTCCACGTCTGGGCCCTCTCGCTGGTCTTCTTCCGCGCGCCGGACCTCGACGGCGCCCTCCAGGTCTTCTCCTCGCTGGCCCGGCCTTCCGGCGCGCTGCAGCACTCGATCCTGGCCTTCGGCGCCTTCGCCCTCACCCTCGCCCTCCACCTCGGCAGCGAGCGATGGAAGCCGCGGGTGGTGCGCGCCTTCGTCCGGCTGGCGCCCGAGCTGCAGGGCGCCGCGCTGCTGCTCCTCCTCGGCCTGATGAGCCTCCTCATGAGCGAAGCCCGCCCCTTCGTCTACTTCCAATTCTGATGGGCGGCCCGCCCCTCCACCTGCTCCGCGCGGCGCTCGGCTTCCTGTGCGCCCTGCTGCTGACCAACTGGCTGGCCGGCGCCCTCGGCCTGCGCTGGACCGCCACCGGCTCGAACCGCCACCTCCAGATCCTCCACCACTTCCTCACCAGCGAGGACCAGCCGGCCGTGGTGTTCTTCGGCACCTCGATGACGCGCCACGCCTTCCCCAGCCAGGTGCTCGAGCAGGCCCTCGCCGAGCGGGGGGTGCCCGGCGCGGTGTGGAACCTCGGCCTGCCGGGCGCCTCGGCGCCGATCGCCCTGCCGCTGGTCACCGAGGTCCTCGACATGCGGACGACGCCGCGCCTGCTGGTGCTCGAGGCCTCGGCCTTCTTCTGGAACGAGGCGCGGCCCGGCAGCGGCGCGGAGATGTACTGGCGCTGGTTCGCGCCGCTCGGCGAGGTCGCTCGCCAAGTCGGCGAGCAGCCCTTCGGGCACACCGCCGCGGCGATTCGGCGGCAGGTCTGGGGAGCCGAAGCCCTGTGGCGCTGGCCGCAGTTCCGGCTCGTCGGCGAGAACCGGCTGCACCTCGCGGACCTGCGCGAGAGCCACGGCGGGGTCTTCACGCCGCGCGTCTACCGCGCGCTCGAGCAGGGGATCTGGCCGCCGCGGGTCCCGCGCCCGCCCGACGTCCCGCTGGAACAGGCCATGCGAGGCTTCGAACCGCTGCGCTTCGGCGACTCCTGGAGCGAGACCCTCGCCCGCCTCGCCGCGGCCTGCGACTCGCGCAGCATCGAGTTGCTGGTCGTGGACCTGCCGCTCCGGCCCGACCTGGCCGAGGCGCTGGATCCGGCGCAGCAGGACGCCTTCCGCGCCTGGCTGCGCCAGCGCTGCGAGCTGGCCGGGGTGGCCTGGGTCAGCCTCCCCGCCCCCCTCCTGCCCGAGGCCGAGCAGGGCGCCGAGCCCAGGCCGGTGTTCCTCGACCCGATGCACCTGTCGCCCGAGGCCGCGGCCGTCTTCGCCCGGCGCTTCGCCGAGGAGCAGCTCGCCCCCCGACTGATAGGCTGACGCGCCGATGCCCGCCTGGATCCCGCTCCCGAGAACGCTCGCCGCCTGCGCTCTGCTCGCCGCCGCGGTCGCCTGCTCCAGCGTCCCCCTCCAACCGCTGGCCCAGGAGCAGGACGGTGCCGAGGCCGGCGAGGTCTTCAACGCCCTGGTCGGCATGCGGCGGATGGAGCGCGGCTCCGACTGGTCGCCCAACGACGACCTCGGCCAGGTCGGGCTGAATTACCTCCAGGGCGGGCTCGGCTCGCCCTGGAGGTGGGACTTCGGCCTGCGCTACGCCGCCGATCAGGCCAAGCGGTCGGTGGCCGGCGCGGCCGAGAGCCTCGAGACCCACCTGGTGGACCTCAGCGTCGGCCCTCTGCTGCTGATCCCCGGGTGGGCGCGCGGCTTCCAGCCGTACGCCGGAGCCGGTGTGGTGCTGGCATGGATGGACAGCGACTTCCGCCGCAAGGGAGTCCTGCTGCAGGACCAGGACGGCACCCTGGGAGTCTACGCCCGTGGCGGCTTCTGGCTCGACTTCCAGCCCCACGAGCACATCGGGCTCGACCTGATGTGGATCGGCGCCGGCGAAGCCGACTTCGCCGGCGAGGCCCGGCGCAGCCACTCGTGGACCGTTTCGCTGCTGTTCGGCTACCGCTTCTGAGCGCTCAATACCGCGGGCCATCGCGGGCGTAGGCCCGCAGCAGCGCCACCGCCCGGGCCAGGTCGCCAAAGCCGGGCTGCCAGTCGATGCCCTTGACGCGGAGAGCTTCAGCCCACAGCTCCGCGGTCACCGGTCCCTCGAGGAATCCCAGCGCCTCGGCCTCGGCGCGCGTGGCGGCGGCCCGCACCGCGCGCAGGCCGGACCACCAGATGGCGCCATAGCACTGGATGCAGGGCTCGCAGCTCGCATACAAGGTAAGCGGCCCGGCCGAGGCGAGGTCGTGGCTGCCGATCGCCCGCTGGGCGCGGCGGATGGCCACGATCTCGGCGTGGGCAGTCGAATCACAGCCCGGGATGACGTCGTTCCAGCCCAGCGAGACGATCCCGCCGCCGGCATCGGCGACCACCGCGCCGAAGGGCCCGCCGCCGCGGCCGGGGTTGGCTTCGGCGATCGCCAGCGCCAGGTCCATGAGCCCGGCAGCCCGGAGCGGCCCCGCCGGCCCCACCGGCCGCAGCCCGGCATAGCCCC
>JACNJP010000580.1 GCA_014382465.1 Planctomycetota bacterium | reverse complement strand
CGAGCTGGAGGTCCAGCGGGAGGCGGATGAGGAGCTGCAGGAGGCCATCCAGCTGCTCGACGCGACCAAAGAAGCCGGAGACCAACTGAAATGCGACGCACCCTCTCCTGGACCCCCCTCCTGCTGCTCGGCGCCTGCGCCAACCTGATCGTCGGCGAGGACGACCCCGGCGCCGTCACCGCGACCGACGGGGACTATTCGGCCGAGGCCGGCTTCAACGACCTCACGGCGCCGGATGACGACGCCCCGGAGGTGGACACCACCACCGAGGCCTGGCGGCTGAAGCGGGGGCAGGTCCTGCGGACCTTCGCCTTCCGCGCCCTCGAGCGCAGCCTGATCGAGGAGGCCCGCGGCTACCTCCAGGAGGCCTGCCAGCTCGACCCGCGCGACGTCGAGAGCCACTGCGCCTTGGCGCGGCTCTACCTCTCGGAGGGCGACAGCCGGGCGGCCGCGGCCTACGCCGAGCGCGCCGCGACCACCAACCCGAACAACCCTGGGGCCCGCCTGGTCTACGCCGCGACGCTCGCCGAGACCGGCCGGGGAGAAGAGGCCGACCGCCAGGTTGACATCGCCTGGGAGCGCAGCGGGCACGACCCGGCGCTGGCGCGGGCGATGGTGACCCACTACTCGGCCGACCAGCCCGGCGGCGGCGCGGCCCAGACCTTCGTCAAGCAGGTCCTCGCCGAGCACCCGCGCGACGCGCGCTCGTGGACCGCCGCCGGCGACCTGTTCCTGGCCCAGGGCCAGGTGAACGAGGCGGCCACCGCCTACGCCCAAGCCATGACCCTCGACCCGAAGGTCTCCACGCCGAGCGTGCTGGAGAGCTACCTGGGCAAGGAGATGAACCAGGTCGACCCGGTCCTGGCGGCGGCGATCCAGGCCGAGCACCTCGGCGACCTCGCCGGAGCCGAGCGCCTCTACCGCTTCCTGATCGGTGCCCATGACCACGACGCCGGCCTGCAAGCCGGCCTCGCCCGCGTCCTGTGGCGCCGCGGCCGACTGGAAGCCGCCCAGGCCGCCTTGGACACCATCGACGTCGAGCGCCGCACCTGGCGCGACCACCTGCTGGAGGCCAAGATCCGCTTCAAGCGCGAGGACTGGGAGGGCGCCCGCGGCTCGCTGCTGCTGGTGCTGGAGTTCCGGCCCGAGCTGCGCGCCGCCGAGCTGCTGCTCGGCCACGTCGAGCGGCGGATCTCCGGCGAACCCGAACCGGTGGCCGTCGAGCCCGAGGAGCCGGCCGAGGTGGTCGGCGCGGCCGAAGTCCTCGAGGGGGCCGCCGACGCCGGCGAGCCGGCCCAGGCCGAGCCGCCGCCCGCCGCGGAGTCCGGGACGGCCGAGGAGCCGGTCGTCGAGGATGACCTGTTCAACGGTCCGCCGGCGACCCGGCCCGACGGCACCCCGTACGAGACCTGGGTCTTCTTCGACCCGGCGCCGGCCGAGGAACCGGCGGCGGAGCCGGAGCAGTCAGGCGACGGCGGCGACGGCAACTGAGCTCACGGAGACCCCCCATGGACACGACCCGGACCGTCGCCGGCGTCGAAGAGAAGCGCTGGACCGTCCGCCTCCCCCTGGTGCTCCACCAGTCGAGGGAGGCGGAGATCCAGCGGCTCTTCGCCAGCCTCACGGACAACGACCGCAGCTTCCTCGACGGCAGCCTGGTGGAGGCGATCGACTCCGAAGGCCTGCGCCAGCTCGTCAACGGCTTCGACGCCCTGCGGGCGGCCGGCTACGACCTGCTGCTGGTGGACCCGTCCCCCACCCTGAGGGCCGCCCGCACCATCCTCGGGATCGAGCAGCGGCTGCCGATCGCCGGCGAGGCCGGCGCGCCGGAGCCGGCGGCGCCGCTGTCCGAGGACATGCTGGGCGACTTCCTGGTCCAGCTCGGCTACCTCGAGCCGGAGAAGCTCGAGCAGGCGCGCGAGCGTGCCCAGGCCCGGCCGGAGGCCTTCTTCGGCCAGGTGCTGGTGGACGAGGGCTGGATCCAGGAGGACCAGCTGGCGATCGCCCTGGCCCGGATGCACGGCCAGCACTTCATCAAGCCGATCGACCTGCACATCCTCGACGTCACCCTCGAGCACCGCGTGCCGCTGCCGGAGCTGCGCACCCACGGCGCCCTGCCGCTGCTGCAGTTCGACGACCGGCTGGCGGTGGCGGTCAGCGACCCGGCGGACATCTTCGCCGTCGACGGCATCAAGCGCCGCTCGGGGCTCAAGGTCCTCACCTGCGTCACCACGCCGGGCGAGATCCAGCGCGGCCTGGACCTGCTGCAGCGGGCCGGCTCCGGCGGCGCGTCGCCGATCCAGGAGATGATCGCCGCCCGCGGCACGACCGTCGGCGAGCTGTTCGACGAGCTGCTGCTGAACGCCCTGATCGAGGGCGCCAGCGACATCCACATCGAGCCGCACGAGGACTACTTCGAGGTCCGCTACCGGGTCGACGGCCGCCTGCGCAAGGCCGCCGCCTTCACGCCCGAGGAGGGCCGCGAGCTGACCGCCCGCATCAAGGTCATGGCCGGCTGCGACATCTCGGAGAAGCGCCTGCCCCAGGACGGCCGCCACCGCTTCACCCAGGGCAGCCGCGACGTCGACCTGCGGGTCAACACCCTGCCGACGGTCTACGGCGAGAAGACCGTGATGCGGATCCTCGACCGGCGCCAGAGCAAGGTCTCGCTGGAGCGGCTCGGCATGCTCGGCCAGAGCGCCGAGTGGATGCGCGAGGCGGTGCGCGCCCCCCACGGCATGGTGCTGGTCACCGGGCCGACCGGGTCGGGCAAGACCACCACACTCTACAGCGTGCTCGACGAGATCGTGACGCCAGAAATCAACGTCTCCACGGTGGAGAACCCGGTCGAACGCGCCGTAGAGGGGGTCAACCAGACGCAAGTCAACTTCAAGGCCGGTCTGGACTTCGGGCTGTGCCTGAGGTCGCTGCTGCGCCAAGACCCGGACGTGATCATGATCGGCGAAATCCGCGACACCGAGACCGCTGGCATCGCGGTCGAAGCGGCCCTCACCGGCCACCTGGTGCTGGCGACGCTGCACACCAACGACGCCCCCGGAGCGGCCACACGGCTGATCCAGATGGGCGTCGAGCCCTTCCTGGTGGCCGCGACCCTCCAGTGCGTGGTCGCCCAGCGGCTGGCGCGGCGCCTGTGCGACACCTGCAAGCAGCCGGTGAGCCACCCCGAGGCGGTCCTCGACAAGTACGCCGCGATCGGCCTGAGCCGCGGCCCCCACTACGCCGCCGGCGGCTGCCAGTCGTGCCGCAACAGCGGCTACAGCGGCCGCCTGGGCCTCTACGAGGTCATGCGCCTCGAGCCCGAGCTGCGCGAGGTGATCGCCAACAACCCGTCGACCGACGAGCTGCGGGAGACGGCGCTGCGCCGCGGCATGCAAGGCCTGCTGACCGACGCCCTGCGGCGGGTCAGCTCAGGCGCCACGTCCCTGGAAGAGGCGCTGCGCGCCGGAGGCCTCGGATGAGCCCGGGCACGGTCAAGCAGAAGAAGCGCAAGCTGAGGAGCGACGGAGCGGCCGGCGGCGCGGTGACCCCCGCCAGGAAGGAGCCGGGCAGCCACGAGGGTCCGGCCCTGGTCGACCGCAAGCTGAAGCTGCGGCCGAAGGAGACCCTCCACATCCTCATCCAGCTGCGGGCGATGCTCTCGGCCGGCGTGCCGCTTCTGGCCGCCCTGCGAACGCTGCGCGAGCACTCCAACTCGCCGCAGGGCGCCAAGGCGCTGGAGAAGGTGGCGACCACCGTGGAGAGCGGCCACGACCTCTCCTACGCCGTCGACTGCCTGCCCTGCTGCTTCCCCAAGTACGCCGTCCACCTGCTGGCGGCCGGCGAGCGGGCCGGCGCCCTGGACGAGTGCCTCGGCCGCTGCTCCGAGCTCCTCGACAAGCAGATCCGCCTCAACGGCAAGATCAAGGGCGCGCTGGCCTACCCGGGCTTCCTGCTGTTCATGACCCTGGTCATGAC
>JACNJP010000355.1 GCA_014382465.1 Planctomycetota bacterium | reverse complement strand
GCCGAAGCGCCGCAGGCGCTCGTGGCCGAGCAGCAGGGCGAAGCTGGCGCCTTCCATGGCCGCGCGGAACAGCGGGCCGGGGCGCAGCCCGCCGGCGCGCAGGCCGTGGAGCACGCCGCTGGCGCGCGGCCAGTCGGGAGAGCGCTCGCCGGCGAGGTAGGGGAGGAAGCTGAGACCGTCGCAGCCGGGGGGCACCGCCTCGGCCAGCGCGGTCAGCTCGTCCAGGCCGAGGCCGAAGGCGGCGCGCACCTCCTCGGTCACGGTGGTGCAGTTCATGGTGCAAAGCAGCGGCAGCCAGGCGCCGGTGGCGTCGCAGAAGGGCGCGATCTGGCCTTCGGGGTCGATCACCGGCCGCGGGCTGCGGGCGAACAGCGTGCCGCTGGTGCCGAGGCTCATCACCAGGACGCCGTCGGCCACCGCGCCGGCGCCGAGCGCGCTCATCATGTTGTCGCCGCTGCCGGGGGCCACCAGCAGGTCCTCGGGCAGGCCGAGGCGTGCCGCCAGCTCCGGGCGGATCCGGCCGGCCGGTTGGTCCGGGCCGATCAGCGGTGGCAGCATGGCGAGCAGGCCGGCGTCGATGGCGTTGGCGGCGCGCGCGTCCCACTCGCGGCGCTCGGGGTCGAAGTAGCCGGTGCCGCTGGCGTCGCCGGCCTCGGCGACCGCCGTTCCGGTGAAGTGCAGGTTGAGGTAGTCGTGCGGCAGCAGCGCGGTGCGCAGCCGGGCGAAGTGCTCCGGCTCGTGGCGCTTGAGCCACAGGACCTTGGAGGCGGTGTAGCCGGCGGGGAGCGGCCGGCCCAGGGTCCGCGACAGCTCGGCCGCCTCGGCGGCGGTCGAGGTGTCGCACCACAGCTTGGCCGGGCGGAGGACCTCGCCGCGCTCGTCGAGGGCGACGAAGCCGTGCTGCTGGCCGGAGACCGCCAGGCCGCGGATGGCGCGGGCGTCGACCGCGGGGTCGGCCAGCGCCTGGGCGATGGCGGCCTCGACACCCTCGACCCAGGTATAGGGATGCTGCTCTGCCTCGCCCGGCTCGCGCGCGGGGAGCAATCCGTAGGCGGAGGCGCCGCGGCCGACGACGCGGCCGGCCTCGGCGTCGTAGACCAGCGCCTTGGCGCCCTGGGTGCCGGCGTCCAGACCGAGGAAGAGGGCCATGGCGGGATGGTAGTCGAGCCGGAGTCCTGCGCCCGACTCATCCGGCCTCCCGGCGGGCAGCTCAGCAGCCGACCACGGTCACGCTGATCCGTCGCCGGTGCGGCGCCCAGCGGTGCTCGTAGAGGTAGACCCCTTGCCAGGTGCCCAGGGCGAGGCGGCCGCCGGTGACCGGGATCGTCAGGCTGGAAGCGGTCAGGGCCGAACGCACGTGGGCCGGCATGTCGTCGGCGCCTTCGGCGGTGTGGCGGTAGAGCGGGTCCCCGTCGGGCACCGCGCGCGCCAGCCAGGCCTCGAGGTCGCGGCGCACCTGCGGGTCGGCGTTCTCGCACAGGATCAGCGAGGCGCTGGTGTGGTGTACGAACACCGTGGCGACGCCGGCGGCGCATTCCGAGGCGCGCACCACGGCCTCGACCGCGGCGGAGACGTCGACCGTGCCGCGGCCGCGGGTCTCGACCTCGATCGACTGCTGGTGGATCATCCCCGCGCACCGAAGAGATGCTCCATGGCGAGCTGGTCGAGGCGTTCGTAGCGCTTGCCGGTGGCGGCCAGGGCGTCGGGGTCGAGCGGCAGCGCGGCCAGGGCGGCGGCGCTGGCCGCGGAGTAACCCTTCAGGAGCGGCGCGACGCCGTCCGGGTCGGCGTGGCTCGCGGCCAGGATCTGCTGGACCTCGGCGTCCTGGTCGAAGGCGCGGGCGCGGGCGGCGAGGATCTTGTAAGTGCGCATGCAGCCCTTGGCGAAGTCCCACACGCCGTCCTCATCCTCGCTGCGGTAGGCGTGGGCGTCGAAGTGCAGCGGACCGGTGTAGGCCGGGCGGCCGCCGAAGCCCTCGAGCAGCCGCACCAGGAAGAAGGCGCCCTTGGCGTCCTCGGAGCCGAAGCGCAGGTCCTGGTCGTAGCGGCCGATCCTCTGGCCGTTGAGGTCGATGTGGAACAGCTTGCCGCACTCCATGGCCTGGGCGACGGCGTGGACCATGCTCAGCCCGGGCATGTTCTCGTGCGCGACCTCGGGGTTGACGCCGCACATCTCGCCGTGCTCGAGCGTGGAGATGAAGTGCAGCATGTGGCCGGTCGTGGCCAGGTAGATGTCGCCGCGCGGCTCGTTGGGCTTGGCCTCGAGCGCGAATCGCAGCTCCCAGCCCTGGTCCTTGGTCCAGGCACACAGGAAGTCGAGGCACTGGCGGAACCAGCCGATGGCGTCGCGGCAGTCGCGCGCGGCGTCGGTCTCGGTGCCCTCGCGGCCTCCCCAGAAGACGATGGTCGACGCGCCCAGCTCGACGCCGAGCTCGATGGCGCTCATCGCCTTTCGCACGGCGTAGGCCCGCACCTTGGGGTCGCTGGCGGTGAAGGCGCCGTCGCGGAACACCGGGTGGCTGAAGAGGTTGGTGGTGGCCATCGGCACCACCAGCCCGGTGTCGGCTAGCCCCTGCTTGAAGTCCGCCACGATCAGGTCGCGCTCGGCCGCGCCGGCGCCGAAGGGCACCAGGTCGTTGTCGTGCAGGTTGACGCCGTGGGCGCCCGCCTCGGCCAGCTTGTCGAGGATCCGCCGCAGCGGGATCTTGGCGCGCACCGGCCCGCCGAAGGGGTCGGCGCCGCGGTTGCCGACCGTCCACAGGCCGAAGGTGAAGCGGTCGGCGGGCGTCGGGTCGAAGCCGTCCGCCATCAGATCTGCTCTGCCTTGTAGCCGCCCTTGCGGCGGTCGCTGAGATAGAGCAGGCCGAAGACTGCGATCAAAGCCACCGGCAGCCAGAACACGGTGCCGAGGGTCTCCGCACCGCCGATCGCCTGGGCTTCGATCCACTGGGCGGCCTCCGGGCTGCCTTCAGCGGCTGTCCGGAAGGTGTCGAGTGCCCCGGCAAGGGCGTCGCCTTCCAGTTCCTCTGGGAGGCCGAGGGCGGCGGCGTTCTGGCTGTCATAGATGCCGCCCATGATCGGCAAGATCCACGAGACCGAGAGCATGCCGGCGCCGCCCATGATCGCCAGGCCAAGGGCCCCGGTCTTCGGGAGACGCTCGGAGACGAAGCCGAGCATGGTCGGCCAGAAGTAGCAGATGCCAATCGCGAAAATGGTCGCGGCACCGAAGGCTTGGAATCCGCCCTGCGCGCGGCTCAAAGCGAGGAGGCCGGCCGCGCTGACAACCGCGGATCCGAAGAGCATCCCTGAAGGCGAGAGCTTGTGGACCACCGGTCCGGCGAATTGCCGGCCGACCGCCATCAGGCCGTTGATGTAGACCAGCACCAGGATCCCGGAGACCCCGGCCGAGAAGGTCAGGATGTTCGGCAGCCACTGGTTCGGCCCGAGTTCAGTCGAAGCCGTGAGGAACATGCAGGCGACCATGATCAGGAACAGCGGCCGCAGACACTCGCTGAACATCTGCCCCATCGTGACGCCGCTCGCCGCCCGCTCGGTCTTCGGGAAGCCCTTGCCGAGGAACATGGCGCCGTAGATCAGCGCTGGCAACAGCATGGTTGCCATCTTGGCCTGGAAGCCCAGTTCGGCCTGGGTCAAGGCGAAGGCGACCAGTCCGCCGATGACGATGCCGCCTGGGAACCAGACGTGGAACTGGTTGAGCTTCTTCGTCTTCTCGTCCGCGAAGATCGTCGCGATTAGCGGATTGCAGGCTGCCTCGACGAAGCCGTTGGCGAGGCCGATGCAGAGCGTTCCGCTGAAGAGCATGCCGTAACCAGTGGCGAAGATCGTCAAGCCGATGCCGGCGACGTGCCCGATGAAGGCCAGCGCGAGCAGGCGGCCCATGCCGAAGACGTCGCACAACGGCCCGCCGCAGATCATCGCCACCGCGAAGCCCCAGAATGCGGCGCTGGCGCTCTCTCCGAGCCGGGGCTTGCTCAACCGGACGGTG
>JACNJP010000576.1 GCA_014382465.1 Planctomycetota bacterium | reverse complement strand
GGACGTCCTTGACGACGACCGTCTCCTCGCCGTTCAGGACCAGGGCGCGCTCGAGGTAGTCGGCGTAGCCCTCGTGGCTGGCGGTCAGCTTCCACACGCCGGGGGTCAGCCGCTTCACCTCGTAGCGGCCGTCCGGGCCGGCCTGGACCTCGATCCGACGCCCGACCGCCTGGTCGTAAGCCGGGTCCTCCTCGCCGAAGGTGTTGCCGTGGATCTGCATCACCACGGTCGCCGCGAGCGGGTTGCCGCCGGAGTCGTTGACGGTCCCGGCGACGCGAAAGCCGGGGCGCAGGACGACGACGTTGATCGTCTGGTCGTCGGGCAGGCTCGTCACCACCTGGCCGTGGGCGCCGGCGTACTCCGGGTGGTGGACCCACACCTCGAAGTCGGTGCCGGGCGGCAGGTCGTCGAACCAGTAGCGGCCGTCCTTGTTGGTGGCCTTGGTGAAGCGCTTCAAGCCGGTCTCGGGGCCGGCGCCGAAGAAGCGCTCCTCCGGCTTGAGCACCTGGTTGAAGGCCACGGTGGCGCCGCGCACGGGCAGGTTGCTGGTGTCCAGGACCAGGCCGAAGATGGTGCCCGAGCTGCCCTCGCCGGCGGGAGCGATCTCGGTGCGGCCGGTCGGCCGGAGGATCTCGCGGTCGCCCGGGCGGACCTCGAGCTGGCTGGCGGGGGCCGGCGCAGGGGCTTCGGATCCGTTGTCCGCCGGGGCGGTCTGGCCGCCGGTGGAGCCGGTCCGGCCGGGTCCTGGGTCGTCCTGGAGCAGCAGGTAGCCGACCGCAGCGGCGACCAGGAGGCCGAGGACGAGGAAGAGGGTTCCCGAGGAACCGCGTTGGCGGAGGTTGGAGGTGACCAGCATGGACAGAGGGGCAGACCCTTTGGTCGGCTTGAAGAGCGGTTTTCTTGCCGTAATTATGACGCGCCGGCGCGTAGTCGGCGCTCACCGATGCCCTTCCTCCTGCTCCTCCTCGTCCTCAGCGCCCTGGCGATGGCGGCCCAGAGCGGCTTCAAGGCCGCCTTCCGCCGCTATTCCCAGGTGCCCGCCGGCTGCGGCCTGACCGGCGCCGAGGCCGCCGCGCGCCTGCTCCGGCACGGCGGCGTCGCCGACGTCCGGGTGGAGCTCGCCGCCGGCCGGCTGAGCGACCACTACGACCCGCGCGACAAGACCTTGCGGCTGTCCCGCGAGGTCTTCCTGGGCCGCAGCGTCGCCGCGTTGGGCGTCGCCGCCCACGAGGCCGGGCACGCGCTGCAGCACGCCCGCGGCTACCTGCCGTTGAAGCTGCGCAGCCTGGCGGTGCCGAGCGCCAGCCTGGGGTCGAGCCTGGGCTTCCCGCTGATCTTCGTCGGCCTGTTCCTGCATTCCTTCCAGCTCGCCGGGGCCGGCCTGGTGCTGTTCGCCGCGGTGGTCCTGTTCCAGCTCATCAGCCTGCCGGTTGAGTTCGACGCCTCGCGGCGGGCCAAGGCCTCGCTGGCCGAAGCCAGCCTGGTGCGGGGACCGGAGGAGGCGGCCGGCGTCGACAAGGTGCTGAACGCCGCGGCCATGACCTACCTGGTGGCCGCCCTGACCGGCGTGGCCCAGCTGCTCTACTTCGCCCTGGCGGTGTTCGGCGGCGGCCGGCGCTGACCGGAGGGGGCCGCGGCGCGGGCCTATCATGGGCCGTTCTCATGGCCCTGAAGCTCGACCTGACCGGAATGTTCGCCGCCGCCGGCAGCGACGGCGCGCCCTGCCGCGAGGCCTTCGCCGCCGCCCTGCCGCGGGCCGCCGAAGTGCGCGCGGCCCACCTCGCCGCCCCGCCGGCCTGGCGCCAGCTTCCGGGGCAGCGGCGCCACCTCGAGGCCTGCCGGGCGCGGGCCGCGGAGCTCAGGGCGCGCGGCGACTTCGACGCCTTGGTGGTGCTCGGGATCGGCGGCTCGGCCCTCGGGAACGCGGCCATGGTGGCGGCCCTGGCGCCGGCCTACCAAGAGTGGGCCCCGGCCGAGGGGCAGCCGCGGGTGTTCCTGCTCGACAGCATCGACCCCGACTGGATCGGCGACTTCCTCGAGGCGGTCCCGGTGGAGCGCTGCCACTTCAACGTCATCTCGAAGAGCGGCGGCACGATCGAGACCTCCAGCGAGTTCCTGCTGTTCTACGACGCCGTCCGGCGGGCGGTCGGCTCGGACCAGGCGGCCCGGCAGCGGTTCACGGTCACCACCGACCCCGCGGGCGGCCACTTCCGGGCCCTGTGCGACGAGCTGGGCTTCGCCACCCTGGAGGTGCCGGCCGGCGTCGGCGGGCGCTTCTCGGTGCTGTCGCCGGTGGGGCTGTTCACTGCCGAGATGGCCGGCCTGGACGCCGAGGGGCTGCTGGCGGGGGCGGCGCGGGTGAACCAGAAGCTGGCCGAGTGCGCGCCGGAAGAGGACGCGGCGCTGGCCTACGCCCTGGCCCACGTGCTGCACATGGAGCAGGGCCGGCCGATCCACGTCCACTTCCCTTACGGGCACCGGCTGCGGCTGCTCGCCGACTGGTACAAGCAGCTGTGGGCCGAGTCTCTCGGCAAGCGCTTCGACACCCAGGGCGACGAGGTCAACGTCGGCCCGACGCCGGTCAAGGCGGTGGGGCCGACCGACCAGCACAGCCAGGTCCAGCTCTACGCCGAGGGGCCGGACGACAAGGTCTACACGCTGGTCAAGCTCGGCCGCCACAGCCGCGAGATCGCCATCCCCGAGCCCTTCGCCGCCTCGCCGGCCTTCGAGTACCTGCGCGGGCAGACGCTGAACCAGCTGATCGACGCCGAGCGCCAGGGCACCGAGGTGGCGCTGCTGGAAGCCGGCCGGCCGCTGTGCACCATCGAGTTGTGCAAGCTCGACGCCTTCCACGTCGGCCAGTACTTCGCCTTCTTCGAGATCGCCACGGCCTACGCCGGCGGCCTGCTCGGGGTCGACCCCTTCGACCAGCCCGGGGTCGAGAACGGCAAGAAGGCGGCGCTGGCCCTGATGGGCTGCGCGGGATACGAGGCGCTGGCGGCGTCGATCCGGGCTTCGCAGGCCTCGCGTGAGCCCTTCACGCTGGAGTGCTGAGATGGCGGGGCAGGTCTACCTGAGCGGGATCCAGCCCAGCGGGCTGCTGCACATCGGCAATTACTTCGGCGCCATCCGCCAACACATCGCCGACCAGGACCAGCCGGGGGAGCACTACTACTTCATCGCCGACTTCCACGCCCTTACTTCGCTCAAGGACGCGGCGCTGCTGCGGGAGTACGTGCGCGAGGTGGCCGTCAGCTACCTGGCGCTGGGGTTGGACCCGGAGAAGTGCGCGCTGTGGCGCCAGTCCGACGTGCCCGAGGTGCTGGAGCTGGCCTGGATGCTCGGCTCGGTGGCCGGGATGGGCTTGTTGGAGCGGGCCCACAGCTACAAGGACAAGGTCGCCAAGGGCATCAAGCCGAGCGTCGGCCTGTTCACCTATCCGGTGCTGATGGCGGCCGACATCCTGGCCTTCGACTCGACCCTGGTGCCGGTCGGCAAGGACCAGGTGCAGCACCTGGAGATGACCCAGGACATGGCCGCGAGCTTCAACCACGCCTTCGGCGCCGAGGTCTTCGTGCGGCCGGAGCCGCTGCTGGCCCAGGCCGAGGCGATGCAGCGGGTGCCCGGGCTCGACGGCCAGAAGATGTCGAAGTCCTACGGCAACACCATCTGGATGTTCGAGGAGGGCAAGAAGCTCAAGAAGGTGGTCAACCGCATCGTCACCGATTCGCGGCCGCCCGAGGAGCCCAAGGACCCGGACGCGCTGTTCCTGTTCGAGCTGATGTCCCTGTTCCTGCCCGACCCGGAGGTGGCCGCCTGGAAGGCCGCGGTCCGCGCCGGCGGCGCCGGCGCCCCCGGATACGGCCAGCTCAAGGGCGTCATCTTCGAGGCCATGGACGCCTACTTCGCACCCGCCCGCGCCCGCCGCAAGGAGCTCCTCGCCGATCCCGCCGAGCTCGATCGCGTGCCCGCCCGCGGCGCCGACAACGCCCGGCCCCGCGCCACCC
>JACNJP010000533.1 GCA_014382465.1 Planctomycetota bacterium | reverse complement strand
CACCCTGCAGGTAGAGCACCTTCGGGTTGCGGTCGCCCGAGGCGGTCTTCACCTCCGTGCCCTTCTGCGGCGACTGCGGCGGCCAGCCGACGTGCTCCAGTCCGTGCGGAGTCCGGCCGACCAGTTCGGCCACCGGCGCGCCGTCCTCGCCCGCGGCGACCCGGCGGACGACGAAGTCGCCCTTCTGGATCTCGAAGAAGTAGAGCTCGTCGACGTCGTCCAGGCTGTGGACCGGGTGGCCGAGGCTGCCCTCGAAGTGGTAGACGGTCGCGGGCTGGCCGGCGATCACCTCGTCCATCTTCAGGACGAAGCTGCGTTCGGGGCCGCCCGGGAAGCTGTAGCCGATCCACTGCTTGCTGTGGCCGATGCCGCCGCCGTCGACGCCCTTCGGCGCCGGCACCGGGTAGGTGTTCCAGGCGCCGGTCGGGTCGTCGGTCTCCGACACCGAGATGTTGACCGGCTTGAGCCCGGCGTCGTCCCAGGGGTTCCACAAGTCGAAGCCAAAGACGCGCCGGTGCGGGTCGAAGAACAGCTTCGGGTCGATGCCGCCGTTGAAGGCCGACTGGCTCACCCCCTGCACGAATTCACCTTCCTTGGTGTAGACGATCAAGCCGCCGTTGGTGCCGTGCAGCACGTAGCCGCCGCCGACCGCGATCTGCGGGTCGACCTGGCGGTTGCCGTCCATCGAGCCGTCGAAGGCCAGGTAGCCGGCCACCTGCCGCGGGTTGCCGCCCTGGCGGCGCTCCTTGGCCTCGCCGTCGTGGTCGAAGCTGGCGCTGCGGATCGGTTCGATCACCTCGGTGCGGACGGGCGGGTCCTGGGCGGCGAGCGCGCCGGCGGCTCCGGCGGAGAAGCCGGCGAGCAGGGTGAGCAGACGTCGCGCAGGAATGAGCAAGTGACGGATGTCGGACATGGGGGAGTGACAGCCAGGGCGATTCGCCCGGCTTGCGCCGCAGGATAGGTGGCGGGCCTCCCCCCGGCGAGGCCAGCGCGGAGGGCGAGTGCCGAGAGTGCCTCTCCCGGCCGCGCGGACGCTCTAGGCGCCGGCCGCGACCAGGCTACGCGCGGTCTTCTGGATCAGCGGCCGCGTCATTTGGACTAATCAACGGGAAAAGGAGGCGGTTCAACATTCGGTACGACACCCGGTAGAACACCAGGACCACGGCAATGCAGCCCAAAAGGATGGCGAGCTCTGATGTTGAGGGCCTCCTGTCAAAAGAAGTGGTGCTCGATGAAAGGATGCCAAGAGCGAAATATCCGGCTGCGCCACAGACATGGCGAACAGCGAGTGGAGAGATCTTGAACCAGACCCAATAGGCCAGGCCAACGAAGTAGGCCCCGAGCCCAAACATGCCTAGGGACACAAGGGCCGTGACTATCTGATGCGGAGCGTCGACCCAGCCGTCGAAAACCATGAAGACAGACCCCGCAACGGATGCAACTCCTACTAGCCCGCTCAAGGAGGCGGCTAACCGGACGACCGTCAAGGCAAGATTTCTCTTCATAGTCAATTGTTCTGCCTATCGTGTTGGCCGCTCAGCGGCTGGCGTAGCCAGGCCGCCCGAGCCGCGTATTAGACATCTTCTATTGGAGCTTTGAGGGAAGCAATCTTCCACTCGAACTCCTCTCGGAAGTCCTCGAAACAAGCGCCGCAGATCCAGCGGTACTGATCCTCCGTGGAGTACCCTGAATGGAGCACTCCATGCTCCTTGGTCGCCATGAACTTGGCATTGCAGAACTCGCAGTGGTCATGGTCCCAATCAGGATTCTTAGCATACTGGCAGTACGGCTGACGAACCAGAGTGACCCCCTTGAGATAGCTCTCCTGCCCTTGTCTGCGCCAATCGGACGGTTCTTGCATCGTATGTCTAACTAGTAATGCCAGACCTGGGCAGGTCTGGCAAGGCGGAGAATCCGGCTCACACAGCCCCGGGGGCCGAGATGCGCGGATTCAAGGACGTCATCAGAGCGGGAGCAGAAGCAGGGGAAAGCCACCGCGGCGGGGTTCGTCAGCAGCGGCGATGACCCGCCAACCTCCCGCGGGCGTCCTCCGCCGGCCAATTTGCGAGATCGCATAGGGGGCCCCTCCGCGTGGCGCCGCACCCCCCCCCACCCCCCCCCACCCCCCCCTCCCCCCCCCCCTCGGCTGCCAGCCGCGCCCGCCAGAAGCCCTCCGGTCCTGCCCACTGGTCGATCGCGACGTCCTCCCGCCGCAGCTCGGGGCGGACCTGGTTGTCGCGGAACTCGATCCCGGCCGGGTCGGTGCTGTTGTAGTGGAAGGGGTCGGCGCGCTCGGTGAGCAGGACGTTGCCGGCGATGACGTTGTGGCCGGCGCGGTGGAAGCGGATCGGGGCCTCGGCGATGCCCTGGATCAGGTTGCCCTCGACCAGGAGCTCGCTGCTGCCCTCGTCGATGAAGATGCCGTTGCTGGGGGCGCGGCCGGCCTGCTGCGCGACCTCGTGCAGGTGGTTGGCGCGCAGCACGGTGCCGGGCTGGCGGCCGAGGGTGTAGATGCAGCCGCCGTCGGAGAGGAGCTGCATGACGCGCGAGATGTCGTTGTGCTCGATGCGGTGGCCGCCGCAGGGCGAGGGGTCCTGGGCCCACACCCAGCCGACCGAGATGCCGGTGTAGGGCAGGTCACGGAGCTCGTTGAAGGCGACCCGGCAGTCGGCGGCGAAGCCGATCCAGATCCCGACCGCGCCGGGGTAGACCTCGCCGGCCGAGCGGATCGTGCAGGCCTCGACCGTGATCCGGCGCGCCAGGCGCGGGTCGTCCGGCCCGGAGGAGCGCCACCACGGCTGGCCGTCCCCCTGGCGCGCGCCGTCCTCGCCGATGTTGATGCCGTTGGCCCCTGCGCCGTTGATTGAGCACTGGCGCAGCAGGACGTCGCGGCAGCCGGGGCCGACCCAGACCGCGGTGCCGCCGAAGGCCGCCAGCGTCAGCTTCTCCAGCGAGCAGCCGACCGCGTCCTCGAGGTGGATCGCGGCCGGGACGAAGACCCGCTGGGCGGCCCCTTCGCCGCCGTCCCTGCGCTCGTGCATGCTGGCCTGGGCGCCGGCCCAGCCGCCGGCGGGCGGCGAGAAGGCCGAGTGCCGGAGCGCGATCCCCAGGAAGTGCAGGTTGCGGACCGGCCGCCCCGGCTCGCCGCGGAGCTCGAGCAGGCGCTCCAGGACCGGGACCTCGGGCCGCAGGTCCTCCGGGTCGACGGGCCGGTCCGGCTCCTCCTCGAGCCACGGCGGCGGGCGCAGCAGCAGGTCCCCGGTGGCCGGGTCCTGGCACCACTCCCCCGGCGCGTCGAACAGCGCCGGGTGGCCCTCGAGGGCGAAGCGCGGGTGCGGCTCGAAGTTGTCGATCGCGAAGTAGGGCGCGGCGCAGCCGAGCGGCGCGCGCGTCTGCAACAGGCCGGCCGCCGCGTCCAGCGCCGCCACCGCCACCCGCGAGGTCGACCAGTCGTGCAGGAGCTGGACCTCGAGCCCGGCGGCGTGGGCGGTCGGCGGCGCCGCCCCCGGCTCGAAGCGGAAGGAGGTGCGGCGGTCGGCGCCGGCCTCGGCGCCCCGCAGCCAGCCCTGGTTCGGGAAGCGCGCCCGCGGCAGCCGCCGGTTGCCGCGGTAGAGGTCGCGGACCGGCCGGCCGGCCAGCCCGGGCGGGAGCGGCGCGCGGAACACGCCGCCCTCCTCTTCCTGCCAGCCGGTGATCGGCAGGCTGCCGAGGAGCGTGACGTACTCCCCGGGCAGCGCGCTCCAGACCACCTCGTGCCGCTCGTCGCCGCCGTCCGCCGGGCCGAACACCAGCGTCCGCTCCAGCCGGTAGATCCCGCCGCGCAGCAGCACGGTGACGCCGCGGTCCGGAACCGCCTGGCGCAGCCGCCGGACCTCGGCCTGGGCCCGCTCCAAAGTGGCGAAGGGCCGGTCGAGCGAGCCCGGGCCGCCGCCGTCGCCGCCGGCCGCGACGCAGACCTGGGCCGGGGCGGCGGCGGCGACCAGGAGCAGGGCGGGGCGGGGCCGGCGGTGGGTCATCGCGGGGCCAGGCG
>JACNJP010000573.1 GCA_014382465.1 Planctomycetota bacterium | reverse complement strand
CGTGCGCCGAGACAACGGTGGACTAGCTTAGCAGACCGAGTGGCGGGTGGCGAAGAGCATCCCCGGCCACGCACGGGTCGAGCTGCGGCCGAGGACCGGGCGGCAGCACCAGCTCCGGGTGCACCTAGCGGCGATCGGCCACCCGATCCTCGGCGACAAGCTCTACCAGGGCGGCGAGGAGGTCTTCATCCGCGCCGTGCAGGGCGAGCTGACCGCCGCCGACCGCGAGTTGCTGGTACTGGAGCGCCAGGCCCTGCACGCCTGGAAGCTGGAGGTGGAGCACCCGATGACGGGGAGGCCGTTGATTTTGGATGCGCAGTTGTGGGCGGACGTCGCGGCGCTGGTGGCGGGTTAGGGTCCTTCGGTGCCCGGAGCTGGTTCGGGCCGGCGAGTGCGGCGGTAGCGCCGCTCCAGGAGTTCCAGGACCAGGAAGAGGAAGAGGGCCGCGGCGAGGCTCGCGCAGGTCCAGAAGTACTGGTTCCGGGGGAAATCGCGCAGGAAGGCTCCTTCGATCTCCGGCGTGGGATTCATGCTGGTGCCGATCTCCTGCAGGTCGGACAAACCATAGAGGACGAGGACCAAGTAGGGGAGCGCGAGGCCGAGCGCGGCGGCGAACCTCCGCCAGCTCCGCTCCAGGAGCCCGCAGAGACCGAGCGGGAAAGCCACGGTCCCGATCGCGGCGAGCCACCGGGCCAAGTCGGAATACCTCTCCTGGGCCAGGACCACGGAGGAGCGGAACAGCTCCGCATCCGAGGAGACCTCGAAGGCAGGGGGCATACCCTTGCTCCAGGTTTCCAGGGTGAGCGCAGCCGTCCCGAGCGCGAGGCTGAGTCGCAGGAGCCTGGGTGGCCAGACCAAGCGACGGGCGAAAATCGCCATGCCGCCGGCGAGGAGGCCCAGGCCGATCAGGGCGCACCAAGTGAGGAGCCACGGGGATCCAAGGTCCCAGCCCGAGAGCAGTCCGCGCCAGGGGGCCAGCCAGTCCGGCCCCAAAGAGGCGAAGTCCACGGGCACGGGGTGGTCGGGTTCTTGTTGCCACGCGGTTAGCATCGTTGTCACCACGTCAAGGTCGCCCCGCGAAGTCAGCGGCTGGGTCCGGGCCCCGGCTCCGGCGCGACAGGCAGCCGGACAGGATGAGCGACGCCGCACCGAGGGTGAGGAGATCCAGGATGATGATGAGGTCCGCCGCTGCGGCGCCTTTCAATTCGACCGGGCCGCAGCCGTTCCAGGGATAGATGTAGGGCTCAGGCGGGGGACTGGCCATGGTGTGGAGCGGCGCGCCGCTGCATCTGATCAAGGAGGAGGAGGAGCACGATCGCAGCCGCGAGCGCGCCGCAGCCGGTCAGGTACTGGTTGCGGAAGAAAGAGTTCAGGAAGGCCTCTTGCTCCGGAGTGCTGGGCCATCCCTTGGCCATGTCGTCGTAGGTCCCGCGCCCATACTGCCCTGCTGTCACTATTGGAGCGATCAGGAGCAGGTAGCCCGCGAAGCGCCACCACTCCTTGCGGCGAGCGGCGCGGACGGACAAGGCGAAGCCGCTCCCGGCGACGAGTGCCAGCCACTGGAACAGATGAAGCACCTGGAGCTGGATGGCTCCTGCCCAGAAGGCGGGCTCCTCCGGCGCGTCGTCGAATAGCAAGGGCGGTAGCCCGTGGAGCGCGGTGAACAGCGCCAGGGCCACGACGCCGGCGGCGATCAGCCAGCGCAGCAGGGTCGGTGGCCAGCCCCAGCGGGCGTTGGCGATGGTGGCCAGGCCGGCCACGGTTCCGGCGAGGCTCAAGACCAGCCAGACCACCGCGAGAGCGTCCTCAGGCCCGAAGGTGCCGAATATGGCCTCCACGATCCCGACCTTTGCCGGGGCAGGATCCGCGGCTTCTTGGAAAACCACCAGGGTGAGATTGAGCATGGCAGAGCGAGGAAACCCCCTTCGCAGGGTAGCTCGAATACGGAGGGGAGGGCAAGACCGAGGGGAGCCTGTTGCGTCAGTCCCGAGGGTGCAGGCTAGGCCAGCAACCGCAGCACGTTCGCGGCGATCAGCACGCCCTTGTGCCGGCCGCCGACCGGCGCGCGGATCAGCCCCTCCTGGCTGCCGATGCGCGCCGCGGCGGTGTCGAAGTCCACGTAGGCGGTCACCAGCCAGCCCTTGAGCTGCTCGGCGTAGACCTCGCACAGCGCCCAGGCGTCCTCGTTGGACTCGTGGTCGCCGGCGGTGTGGAATTCGAGCGCGCTGGCGGGCCGGAAGCCGATCTTCGCAAGCTCCACCAGGGCGGCGCGGTGGGCGGTGTTGGCGGGGCGGCAGGCCACCCGGACCTCGCGGGCGTCCCGGTCGATCTGGGCGTCGCCGTAGGCGTGGAGGGCGGTCATGCCGTCCTGCAGGATCGAGCCGGCCAGCACGGTGTGGCTGCAGTCGAGCAGCACTCCCCGGAAGGCCGCCGGGTCAGGCAGCTGGAGGTCGGTCAGCAACGTGGCGAGGAGCGGCACCGCGAGGCGAAACTAGCGGCTCCGGCACTCCGGCTCCACCCATGCCCCGCGACCTCGACACGCCGCCGCCCGAGCGCTTGTTCCTGCCCGGTCCCGCCGGACGGCTGGACGCCACCTTCGAACGCCCCGCCGGCAACGCCCGCGGGCTGGTGCTGCACCTGCACCCGCACCCCGAGCTCGGCGGCACGCGCAACAACAACGTGGTCCGCCACGGTGCCCTCGGCGCGTTGGAGGCCGGCTGCGCGGCGCTGCGGATCGACTTCCGGGGGGTGGGCAAGTCGGAGGGCGCCTACGACCAGGGGGTGGGGGAGGTCGACGACGCCGAGGCCGCCTTCGACTGGCTTGAGCGGCAGGGGCCGGGCCTGCCGGTGTTCGTGTGGGGCTTCAGTTTCGGCTCCCGGGTGGGCTTGGAGCTGGCCGGGCGGCTCGCGGAACGAGTGGCCGGCTACTTGGCGGTCGCCTGGCCGACGCGCTACTACTCCTGGCCGGAGCTGTCGCGCTGGCCGGACCGGGCCGAGTTCCTGGTCGGCGACCAGGACGAGTTCGTCGATCTGGGCCGGATGGCGCCGGCGGCGCGGCACGGGGCACCGGTTCGGATCCTGGAGGGGGCCACGCATTTCTTCCCCGGCCAGCTCCACGAGGTGCGGGCATTCACGGCGCGGGCCCTCGAGCGCTGGCTCGACGCCGAGGGCTGGGCGGGCTAAAAAAACGGCCCGGCCACCAGATTCGGCGACCGGGCCACCCCCTGTTCATTCACGAGCCGGATTCGCAGGGCTGCCCCCACGGCTACCACGCGTCTCCGCGCGAGAATTGGAACGCCAGGAGTAATGCAAAGGGCGTGCCAAACGCCGGGTGGAATTCCCGGGCCTTTGGTGTTGCGATCTCGCACACCGGTGTGCGGCGGCGCCAGAATGGCCGGATGACCAGCGCACGACGCGATCCGGCGATCCGCACCATCCTGATGCCCAAGGACACCAACGCCGCGGGCTCGATCTTCGGCGGCATCATCTTGTCCTACATCGACTTGGCGGCGGTGGTCGAAGCTCAGAAGCTGAACCCGCGGCCGCGCTTCGTGACCGTGGCGATGGACCAGATCGTGTTCCACGAGCCGGTCTTCGTCGGGGACCTGGTGAGTTTCTACACCAAGCTGGTGAAGGTCGGCCGGACCTCCGTGACGGTCGACGTCGACGTGGTGGCCCAGCGCCGGCACGACCCGTCGCAGGAGGTCCAGGTCACCGAGGCCCGGGTGGTCTACGTGGCGGTGGACGAGGACCGCAGACCGATCCCGATCCAGTCCGTGGGGGAATAGGAAAAGGGCCAGGTCGGTCCCCCCGGAACGACCCGGCCCAGCAAAACCCCTGCTCTCCTCAAGCTCCGTCGTGGACCTCGATCTTGCGCGGCCCGCCGCCGGGCGCCGCCTTCGGCAGGCGCACCACGAGGACGCCGTCGCGGAAGCTGGCCTTGACACCGTCGGCGTCGATGTCCGCCGGGAGCCGCAGGAAGCGCTCGAAGCTGCCCCAGCGCCGCTCGCCGTTGGGCACGGTCTGGGCGGCGGCCTCGGCC
>JACNJP010000200.1 GCA_014382465.1 Planctomycetota bacterium | reverse complement strand
CGTCACCAGCGCGCACGCGGGGAGCAGCGGGTCGGCCTTGATCTGGTTCAGCGGCACGGCCCGTCCGAGGGCCTGGCCGGCGCGCAGGTCGACGCAGGACCAGTCGCCGTCGGCGGCGGTCGGGTCGGGGTAGGCCGCCCCGGCGACCTCGGCCAGGCCGACGACCGCCTTCTCCTTGCCGGAGTGGTAGTAGACCGCCCGGTCGCCGCGCGCCATGGCCCGCAGGTTGTTGCGCGCCTGGTAATTGCGCACCCCGGTCCAGGCGGTGGTCTGCTCGGCCTGGAAGGCAGAGAAGGCGTAGGACTCCGGTTCTTGCTTCACCAGCCAGTAGGCCATCGCGGGATTGTATCCTGGCCGCCGTGAGTGAGAACGCCGCCGAATACGACAAGCTGGTCCTCGAGAAGCTGAACTACAACAGCTACCTGCGGGTGCCGGAGCTGCTCGGGCTGCAGCGTCCACAGAGCGACCCCGAGCACCACGACGAGATGTTCTTCATCATCATCCACCAGAGCTTCGAGCTGTGGTTCAAGGAGATGCTCCACGAGACCGGCCTGCTGATGGAGTACTTCCGCGCCGGCCAGGTCAGCCGTGCGCTCAAGGTGGTGAAGCGGGTCAACGCGATCCTCGAGACGCTGTGCCAGCAGATCCAGCTGCTGTCGACCCTGACCCCGGTCGAGTTCGCCGGCTTCCGCAAGGGGCTCGGCACCGGCAGCGGCTTCCAGTCGGTGCAGTTCCGCGAGGTCGAGTTCGCCTTCGGCCTGCGCGACGAGTGGTTCTTCCAGTTCTTCGAGGACGACGACTTCGCCCGCGGCCGGCTCCGCAAGCGCTTCGAGGGGCCGTCGGTCTACGACGAGTTCCTGCGGGCGCTGGCCAGGGACGGCTACGCGGTGCCCGGGGGCCTGGTGACGCGCGACACCGGCAAGCCGCACGAACTGGACCCGGGGCTGGTGGAGTGCCTGCGCAAGCTCTACCTCGAACCCGAGGACAACTACCACTGGATCCTGGTGTGCGAGGCGCTGCTCGACCTCGACACCCTGTTCAGCAAGTGGCGGGCGGTCCACGTGCTGATGGTCTCGCGCACCATCGGCGGCCAGAAGGGCACCGGCGGCAGCTCCGGCCGCGCCTTCCTGGAGTCGCGCATGCCGTACCGCTTCTTCCCCGAGCTGTGGGAGGTGCGCAACCGCTTCTGGGCCGACGAGGAAGGGGGGGCTTACTGATGGCAGAGCTGCGGCGACTCGAAGGGCTCACGGCGCTGGTCTGCGGCGCCAGCTCCGGCATCGGTCGCGCCATCGCCTTGCGCTTCCTGGAGGAGGGCGCAGAGGTCTGGGGCCTGGCGCGCTCGGCCGACAAGCTGGCGGCCATGGGCCTGGCCGGGGCGGTCGTCTGCGACCTCGACGGCCTCGAGCTCCCGGAGCTGCCGGCGGCGCAGATCCTGGTCAACAACACCGGCGGCCCGCCGGGCGGCCCGATCCTGAGGGCCGGCGCCGACGAGTTCGGGCGCGCCTTCCGCCGCCACGTCATGGCCAGCCACCTGCTGGTGCAGCGGCTGCTGCCGGGCATGGAGGTGGCCGGTTACGGCCGGATCCTGAACATCATCTCGACCTCGGTGCGCGAGCCGATCCCCAACCTGGGGGTCAGCAACACCATCCGCGGGGCGATGGCCTCGTGGGCCAAGTCGGTGTCGAAGGAGCTGCCGCCGGGGATCACGATCAACAACCTGCTGCCGGGCTTCACCGACACCGAGCGGCTGGCGAGCCTGAAGAAGGGCAACGCCGAGCGCCAGGGGGTCGAGGAGGCGGAGGTCGAGGCGGCCTGGCTGGCGAGCATCCCGGAGGGGCGGCTGGGCCGGCCGGAGGAGCTGGCGGCGGCGGCCGCCTTCCTGGCCAGCCCGGAGGGCGCCTACGTCCGCGGCCAGAGCCTGGCGGTCGACGGCGGCCGCCTCAACTCGATCTGAGGCGGCGGTGGACTTCGACGTCTTCTTCTCGATCTCGCACACGCCGGTGGCCGGGGCGCTGCCGAGCGAGGCGCAGATGTTCCGCAGCTTCTTCCGCCAGGTCGAGGCCGCCGACGAGCTCGGCTACGGCACCGCCTGGATCGCCGAGTCGCACCTGTCGACCGAGGTGCAGAAGCGCAACCGACGGCCGGTGGTGCCGCACTTCCAGGGCGAGGTCGGGCTGAACGTCGACTTCTGCCAGATGGCCCACCAGGTGTTCCGGCGCACGCGGCGCATCGAGTGCGGCTCGGCGGTGATGAACATCCTGTGCAACGGCGGGCCGGTGGCGGCCGCCGAGCGGGTGGCCGCATGCTGCGCGCTGCACGGCTGCGACCCGGCGGAGGCGCGCAGGATCCACGTCGGCTTCGCCGCCGGGCGCTTCGAGTTCATGAACCGCGCCTACGGCATCGACGCCCGCGACCCGGTCGAGGAGGCGGCCTGGCCGGCCTTGAAGGGCCTGGTCTTCCGCGAGGCGGCCCACGTGTTCCTGCGGCTGTTGCGCGGCGAGGTGCTGAGCTCCGCCGACTCGCCGGCGTCGCTGCTCGAGCGCGGCGTGTTCCGCAGCGACGAGGACTGGCTGCGGGTGCAGCGGGCCCACGCCGCGCTCCGCGGCGGCGGACTGCCCGAGCGGATCGCGGTAGCCCGGCGCTACGAGTTCGAGCAGATCAAGATCGTGCCGCAGGAGTGGCGCCGCGAGCTGTGCGTGCCGGTGGTCGGCTCGCACGACCCAGCGCTGCAGCAGGAGCTGAACCGGATCCTGCCGGTCCAGGTCTTCAACCTGTCGATCACGGAGCCGGAGGTGATCGAGCAGACCCACCGGCGCATGACCGCCGCCTACCACCCGGAGGGTGGGAAGTGGCGGCGCTCCTTCATGCCGCGGACCGTGATGGTGTTCCTCGACGACACCGAGGCGGCCGCGCGCGAGCGCGCCGAGGCCGCCCTCGGCGAGTACTGGAAGGCGCTCGAGGGGACCATCGATCCCGCCAAGGTCGCCCGCGCCACCGAGAACGCCCTGATGGGCACGCCGGCGCAGGTCGCCGCCCAGGTCCGCGAGCGCTTCCACCCCGACGACCGCCTGATGCTGTGGTTCGACTTCTACGACCACGACTGCGACCGCGTCGTCCGCGGCCTGGAGCGCTTCGCCCGCGAGGTGGCGCCGATTCTGGGACCGGCGGTCACCTGAGGACCCCGGCTATACTGCCGCCCGTGATCGAGCAGAGCAGCGAGAACGGCCCGCGCGCGGCGCTCTACCCGCGCAGCCCGCTGGGCGAGGAGCTGCCCGGCATCCCCACCGGCCGCGACGTCGAGTGGGAGCCGCTGGTCGACTACCGCCGCGACGGCGTGTCGGAGACCACCATCCACGGCGCCGTCGCCTGGGCCAGCGGCGAGCGGGTGATCCACAGCTTCGGCGGCCAGGTGCTGTGCTACGGCCGCAGCATGATGAAGCCGCTGATGCTCAAGGTCTTCGCCGCCGAGCTGGCCGGCCTCGACTGGAAGCAGAAGGCGATCTCGGTCGCCAGCCACAACGGCGACGCCCAGCACGTGGCGGCGGCGCAGTCGCTGCTGGCGGAGCCGGACTGGGGCCTGATGCAGACCCCGCTCGACCTGCCGCTGGTGCAATTCGGCCGCCAGGTCCGGCGGCCGCGGCGCTGGTTCCACACCTGCTCCGGCGAGCACGCGGCGATCCTGCGCGGCTGCCAGGAGAAGGGCTGGGAGCAGGCCGGCTACATGCTGCCGCACCACCCCTTCTTCCGCGCCTACCTGGAGCAGGTGCGGCGCTACCTCGGCGCCGGCTGGACGCCCGCGCGCGTGGCCCGCGACGGCTGCGGTCTGCCGACCCTGGCCAACACCGTCGCCGAGCTGGCGCTGCTCTACGCCGGGCTGGCGCGGCACCGCGACGAGGACTGGATCTGGGAGTCGATGCAGCGCCACCCCGACCCGGTCGGCGGCTTCAACCGGCTCGACTCGACCGTGCTCAAGGCCGGCGCCGGCGCGGGGATGGCCAAGGAGGGCGCCGACGGCCTGCTCGGCCTGGCGGGGGGCCCCGGGGGC
>JACNJP010000555.1 GCA_014382465.1 Planctomycetota bacterium | reverse complement strand
GTCATCCTCGCCGACCACGGGGAGGAGTTCCTCGAGCACGGCGATCTCGGCCACAGCCACAGCCTGAACGATGAATTGCTCCTGGTCCCGTTCCAGCTGGCCTGGGGGAGGGCCATCGACCTTGAGCCGGGAACGGTGGAGTCACAGGTCAGCACGCTGGACTTGTTGCCGACCGTCCTGGACCTGACCGGCATCGTCTGGCCCGGCGGCGCCGCGCCGCTGGACGGACGGAGCCTGCGGCCACTTATTGAGGGCGTTGGACCCGACCGGCCGGCCTTCTCCGAGACCGAGGGCCTCGGGAGCCAGAGATCGGGGCTCGCCGGGCCGCTCCGCTCGTGGCGCACGCCCCAGGCCAAGCTGGTGCTGACCGACCCCAGGAAGGAGAAGGCGGGCCGGTCCTGGCTCTAAGACCTGGAGGCGGACCCGGGCGAGACCGTCAACCTCGCCGGCGCCCTGCCGGAGCTCCGAGAGGAGTATCGGCGGGCCATGGAGGCCTCGGGCTGGCTCCTCCCCAAGCTGGACCTGGGCATGAAGAGCGCGGAGCTGAGCGACACCGTTCTCCGCGAACTGGCTGATCTGGGCTACGTCGATGAGGGGGACGGGATAGAGCCCACCGCCGAGCCCCAATTCGTCGAGGGAGCCGTGCCATGGTGGCAGGAGCCGCCGAGGGGGGAAGGCTGACGACCCAGCAATTGGGCTGATTCGGGCCTTTCATCAGGTCGATCCTGGGATATTTCGCAGTTTTTTGGAATTGTGCCGTGCCGAACCTGCGTTTTTCGCACACTTCTCATTACACTTTTGGCGAATCCCGGAGACCCCATGCCTGTGACCATCCATCCGACCAAGAACCACCTGAAGGCCTCCGAGGCCTTGACCATGAACATGGGCCGCGAGGAGATCCTCGCCCACATGCGCCAGCACGATGTCCGCTTCCTGCGCATGCAGTTCACGGACATCACCGGCACCAACAAAAACGTCGAGGTGCCGGCCAGCCAGTTCGCCAAGGCGCTCGACGGCGAGATCATGTTCGACGGCTCGTCGATCGAGGGTTTCACCCGGATCGAGGAGTCCGACATGCTCCTCAAGCCCGACTACGGCAGCTACCGGATCGACCCCTGGCCGTCCCACGGCGTCGAATGGAGCGACCACGGCCAGGTCGCCCACATCATCTGCGACGTGCTCGACTCCGACGGACTGCCCTTCGCCGGCTGCCCGCGCCAGACCCTGAAGCGGATCACCGCCCAGGCCGCCGAGCTCGGCTACCAGATGAATTGCGGCCCGGAGGCCGAGTTCTTCCTGTTCCTGCGCAAGGAGGACGGCAGCGCCACCACCGAGACCCACGACGCCGCCGGCTACTTCGATCTGGCGCCGGTCGACCTCGGCCAGGCCTGCCGCCGCGAGATCGTCATCGCCCTCGAGGCGCTCGGCTTCGAGATCGAGGCCGCGCACCACGAGGTCGCCCCCGGCCAGCACGAGATCGACTTCAAGTACGGCGACGCCCTCGGCACTGCCGACAAGCTCACCACCTTCCGCTGGGTGGTGCGCAAGGTCGCGCGCGACATGGGGCTGCACGCCACCTTCATGCCGAAGCCGATCTACGGCCAGAACGGCTCGGGCATGCACGTCCACCAGTCGCTCTTCACCGCCGAGGGCAACTCCTTCTACGACGAGGACGCCGAGGACGGCATCTCCGACATCATGCGCTGGTACATCGGCGGCCTGCTCCACCACGCCCGCGGGATGGTCGCCATCACCAACCCGTCGGTGAACAGCTTCAAGCGCCTGGTGCCGGGCTACGAGGCCCCCACCCACCTGGCCTGGTCGATGCGCAACCGCTCGCCGCTGATCCGGATCCCCGCCCGCCGCGGCCTCGGCACCCGCTGCGAGCTGCGCATGCCCGACCCGGCCTGCAACCCCTACCTGGCCTTCACGGTCATGCTGGCCGCCGGCCTGGACGGCGTGAAGAACAAGATCGAGCCGCCGCCGCCGGTCACCGGCAACGTCTACCGCATGAGCGAGCGCGAGCGGAAGCGGCTGCGGATCAAGAGCCTGCCGGCCGACCTCGGCGAGGCCGTGACCCACTTCGAGCGGGACAGCGTGCTGCGCGAGGCCCTCGGCGAGCACATCTTCGACCAGTTCGTGCGCGCCAAGAAGGCCGAGTGGAGCGAGTACATCTCGGTGGTCCACCCGTGGGAGGTCGAGCGCTACCTGACCACGCTCTAGTGCCCGGTCCCAGGTATTCGTCGCCGAAGTCAAACCCCTCGCGGCCGCTGGCTGCGTTGCAGCCTCCTCGACGTATGCCCGGATACGCCTTCGTCGGCGCGCCTTGCCAGCGCCCGCGAAGAGTCCGACTTCGGCGACGAATACCTGGGACCGAGCACTAGAGCCGGGAGGTCGCCGGCTCAGTCCACCAGGCGGTCGCCGGCGGCGGCGGTGAGCTCGGAGTAGAGCTCAGACAGGCGCCGGGTCCTCGGGCCCGGCGCTTGGCCGTCCCCGATGATGCGGCCGTCGACCTCGGTGATCCCCGCCAGCTCCCCCATCGTCCCGCTGCAGAACATCTCGTCGGCGCGGTAGACCCAGGTGAGCGACAGGTCGGCGACCTCGTGAGGGATGCCGTGCTCCCGGCACAGGTCGAGCACGGTGGAGCGGGTGATCCCCTCGGGGCAGGCGCGGGTCGAGGGGGTCCGGACCACGCCGCCCTCCACCACGAAGACGTGGGTGGCGTTGGTCTCGGCCACGAAGCCGTCGCGGTCGAGCATCAGGGCGTCGTCGGCGCCGGCGTGGTTGGCCTCGATCTTCGCCAGGATCGACTGGACCAGGTTGGCGTGGTGGATGTTCGGGTCCAGGCAGTCCGGCGGGAAGCGCCGCACGCTGCTGGTGATCAGCCTCAGGCCGGCCTTCTGGTAGACCGGCGCCTTGTGCTCCGCCAGCACGATCAGGGTCGGCCCGGACTGGTTGAGCCGCGGATCCATGCCCGAGGTCACCTTCACGCCGCGGGTCAGCGTCAGCCTGAGGTGGACGCCGTCCCGCATGCCGTTGGCCTCGAGGGTCCGCTTGATCTCCTCGCGAACGCGCGCCTTGGGCGGGATGTCGCGGAAGGCCAGCGCCTTGGCCGAGCTCACCAGGCGGTCGAGGTGCTCGTCGAGCTTGAAGACCCGGCCGTCGTAGACCCGCAGCCCCTCCCACACCGCGTCGCCGCCCTGGACCGCGGAGTCGAACGGGCTGACCCCGGCCTGGTCGCGGTGGACCAGCTCGCCGTTCAGGTTGACCAGGATGTCGCGGTTGCGCGCGTCGAAGCTCTGCAGCATCGCGGCAGTCTAGCGGCGGAAGGTCGTGCCGGTCAGCCGGCGACGACCCGGGCGGCGCGCGCGGCGCACAGCTCCAGCGTCCGGTCGAGGGCGAAGGCGAACGATGCCGGGTCGGCCGCGCCGCTCCGCGCCAGGTCGAAGGCCGTGCCGTGCATCGGGCTCACCCGCAAGATGCTGCCGCCGACGAACACGGTGTAGGCGGTCTCCCGCCCGAGCAGCTTCAGAGGGATGAAGGCCTGGTCGTGGTAGAGGGCGATCACCACGTCCCACAGCCCGTGGACGGCCTCGGCGAAGACCACGTCGGGCACCGCTGGGCCGGCGGTCTGGTAACCCCACTCCTCGCGGGCGCGCCGGATCGCCGGGGCGAGGATCTTGCGCTCCTCGGTGCCGAAGGCGCCGTCCTCACTGGCGTGAGGATTGAGCCCGGAGAGCACCCCCCGCGGCTCGGGGATCCCGAGGACCTCGCGGGCGGCCTCGTGGGCGATGCGGATCTGCTTCTCGACCAGGTTGATCTCGAGGCTCTGGACCGCCTGTCTGAGGCTCATGTGCCGGGTGGCCAGCAGGACCCGCAAGGCGCCGTTGCAGGCCAGCATGCCGTAGCGCCGGCTGCCACAGAGCTCTCCCACGATCTGGGTCTGGCCCTCGAAGGCGTAGCCGGCCAGGTGCATGCTCTTCTTCGAGGTCGGCGGGGGCAGCAGGGCGTCGGCCGCGCCCCCGAGGCACAAGCTTCCGCCGCGGGGCAGGGCCTC
>JACNJP010000572.1 GCA_014382465.1 Planctomycetota bacterium | reverse complement strand
CAGAGCGTGCTGCCCTCGGAGGGGCAGACACCGTTGCCATCAGGGTCGGGCCACGGGCGGTTGTAGACAACGACCCAGCGGTCGGCCATGACCCCCGGGTCGGGGTCGAAGCCTTGCGGGGAGACGGCGGGAAGGAAGCCGAGGACGAGCGCGGACAGCATGCGCTCCACGATATCAGGTGGTCCGAGGGCGGAAGGGAGGAGCGCCAGGAGGGGCCCGGATGGCCGAGCCTCCTGTATCCTGGATTCTCTCACCATGGCCCTCGGACCCGACCTCGGGCCGACTCGTCCCCTTCACCAGCCCAGCCTCGAAGTAGAACCCATCATGTCCACCCGTCTTCCTTTCCACACCCTCTGGGCCGCTGCGCTCGTTTGCGTGGCCCTCCCGGCCCAGTCCTGGGTCGGCCCCTACGACCACAACGGCGACGGTCCCGGCCTCCACGCCGTCCCCCCGGGCGCCGTCTGGAACACCTTGTCCACCAGCCTCAGCGCTCCCACTGGCATCGGCGTGATGCCGGACGGCACCATCCTGGTGATGGACAGCGGCGCGATCCAGGGCATCGATCCGGTCACCGGCAACACGGTCGCCACCTTCCCGGTCGACGGCAGCGACTTCGGCGTGACCTTCGACTACAGCCGCGACCTGATCGTCACCACCGACTCCCTGGACGACGTCGTGCGCGGCTACGTGCCCGGCAATCCGGTGCCGGTCTTCAGCTGGCCCTTCCCGGGCACCGGCTACGTCGGCATCGCCTGGGACACCCTGCGGGACTGGTACTGGATGTGCGACTGGTCCCTCGACCTGCTCGTCGCGGTGGACGCCGGCAACGGCGCGGTGACCGCCAGCTACTCCCTGGCGGCCCTGGGCAACACCCGCTCCTGCGGCGTCGCCTACGACTGCATGATGGACACCGTGATCGTGGGCGACCGCGACTCCGTCAGCCACTTCGTGATCCGCGCCGGCGACGGCACCCTCGTCACCACCTACCCCTCGGTGGGCGCCGGCTCGAGCGATCCGCGCGGCGCGGCCATGAGCCCGCGCTCCGGGGTCTGGACCGCCTCCTACACCCTGCCGCAGATCTGCGAGCTGGAGAACATGGTGCCGGGGCCCGGCAGCCCGGCCATCGTCCTCGACAACGCCGGCACCGCCAGCGTCGGCTCGACCGTGACCATCTCGATGAGCAACGCCAGCCCGGATCTGAGAGCGGTCTTCGGCGGATCGCTGTCGGCCACCGGCTCGGCCGTCGCCGGCACCTGGACCTGCCTCGGCCTGCAGGTCCACCGGCTCGGCTCGGCCAGCCCCGTGGCGGGCGCCGGGAGCTACAGCTTCGCCGTGCCGAACATCCTGGGGCGCACGGTGTACCTGCAGGCCGCCGCCCTGCCCAGCCGCAGCGTGAGCAACCTGACCGGCTTCTTGGTCGTCCCCTGATCCTGTTGGACGGATGTCATGGAGGGAGGCTGCCCAGCCTCCCTCCGCCGCCGGGTCTCGGGAGCTGAGCGGTCGCGCACGGCAGCCAAGCTGGTCAGGCCGGCTTGGTCCTCGGCGAGGTGCGTCGGGCCGGTCGCGCTATTTCGGGGGGAGTTCGGCGACGAAGGACTCGCAACGATCGAGCCAGGCCGCCAGCTCGGCTCCGGTGCCGCAGCCTTCCGGGCCGACGTAGACCATCCCGCGCAGCGGCCGGCCGGTGAAGTCCATCTCGCTCGCGTGAGGCAGGCCCAGCGCGTCGAGGTACTGGTCGGGGCCGACCCGGGCCATCAGCCGTTGGCGGACCACGCCGCAGCACAGGTTGCCGTGGTGGAGGAACGCGACGCCGCCGAACATCCGCCTCTCGCTGATCTCCGGCCGGCCAGCGAAGTGGGCGCGGATGCGCTCGGCGAGGACGGGGTCGAAGGCCACGGCTCAGGCTCCGATTTCGAGCCGGTAGGCGCCGCCCGCCTGGGTCGGGAAGCTCCAGCGCTGGCTGCCGGACGGATCGGGCAGGCAGCCGGCAGGCCCTTCCAGCACCCGGAGGCCCCGGGGCAGGCGGATCACGCAGCGGCGGCCGCCGCCGGAGCGGATCGTGGCCCCGGTCGGCGCGCCGTCGCGCCACTTGAGGTCGACCTCGAAGCCGCCGCGGGCCCGCAGCCCTTGGAAGCGCCCGTCGCGCCACGCCTCCGGCAGAGCCGGCAGCAGGTCCAGCGCGCCGTCGTGGGATTGCAGCAGCATCTCCGCCACCGCGGCGGTGGCGCCGAGGGCGCCGTCGACCTGCATCGCGCCGGAGCAGATCGCGAACAGGCTGTCGGTGGCGTAGTCCTCGAAATAGCGGCGCAGGTTTTGCAGCGCCGGCTCGGCTTCCCGCAGCCGCGCCCAGCAGGCCATCTTCCAGGCCGAGGACCAGCCGTTGCCGTCGAGTCCGCGCTGCTCCAGCACCTTCCGCGCCGCGGCCGCCAGCGCCGGCGTCCGCTCGAGGGAGATCTGGTCGCCGGGGAACAGGCCGTAGAGGTGGCTGATGTGGCGGTGGCTGGCTTCTTTCTGCGGCCAGTCCTCGAGCCACTCCTGGAGCTCGCCGCTGGCCCCGACCTGCATCGGCGCGAGCCGCTGGCGCGCCGACAGGAGCTCCTCCCGGAAGCCGGGGTCCAGGTCCAGCAGCTCGGAGGTCTCGGCGGTGATCCGGAACAGGTCGCGCAGCAGCTGCAGGTCGATGGTCGAGCCGGCGCAGATGGTGGTGCCAGGGCTGGTCCAGCCGGTGGTCTCGTCGTAGAAGGGGTCGTTGCCCTTCCTCGCTGGGAAATTCTCCGGCGAGGTCGACGGGTTGGTGACCAGGTGGCCGGTGCGCGCGTCCTCGACCAGGAAGCCGAGGAAGAAGCGCGCGCTGCCCTCGAACAGCGGCCAGCAGCGCTCGAGGAAGGCGCGGTCCCCGGTGTAGCGGTAGTGCTCCCAAAGGTGGGTGCAGAGCCAGGCGCCGCCGGTGGTGAAGGTCCCCCAGTCCGGGCCGTCCATCGGCGCCCCCGCCCGCCACAGGTCGGTGTTCTGGTGGAATACCCAGCCGTCCTGGCCGTAGTGCTCGCGCGCCACCTCGGCGCCGGTCGCGGCCAGCTCCTCGATCATCTGGAACAAGGGCTCCGCGCACTCCGAGAGGTTGCCGACCTCGGCCGCCCAGTAGTTCATCTCGGTGTTGATGTTGGTGGTGTACTTCGAGTCCCACGAGGGGTTCTGGCTCTGGTTCCAGATCCCTTGCAGGTTGGCCGGCTGGGTGCCCGGGCGGGACGAGCAGATCAGCAGGTAGCGGCCGAACTGGAAGGCCAGCGCGGCGAGGGCCGGGTCGTCGCCGCCGTCGAATCCCCGCCGCCGCTCGTCGGTCGGCAGCCAGGAGCCGGGCCCGTCGCCGAGGTCCAGGGACACGCGCCGGAACAGCCGCTGGTGCTCGGCGAGGTGCCCGGCCAGCAGCCGGTCGTAGGCCTTGCCCTCCACCGCCTGCAGCGTCGCCGCCACCCGCGCGGCGGGGTCGCCGCTGACCCGGTCGTAGCGGTCGAAATTGGTCGCCGCGGCCACCAGCAGCGTCACCGAGTCGGCCCCCTCCACCCGCAGCTCCCGGCCGCGCAGCTCCATCGAGCCGCCGACGGCACGGGCCTTCAGCCTCGCCTCGTAACGCAGCTCGCCCGCGACGCCGAGGTAGTCGGCCGACTTTCCGGTGAGCCGCAGCCCGTCGTCGCCGGCGCCGTCCATCTGGAAGTAATCGGTGCCGTAGTTCGAGTGGGCCTGGTTGCGCACGCCGCGCAGCTCGGCGCGGAAGCTGATCTGGCCCGGCTGGTCGGCGGTGAGCCTCACCACCACCACCTGGTCCAGCGGGCTGACGAAGACCTGGCGCGAATGGACCACGCCGCCGCGGGAGTAGCGGGTGGTGACCACCGCCTGGGCGAGGTCGAGCTGGTGCCGGTAATCGGTGGTCTCCTCGGCACCCGGGAAGCTCAGCACCAGGTCGCCGAGCGCCTGGTACTTCTGCTGTTCGACCGGATAACCCATCGTGTGGCGCCCGAACAGCTCGTGGGCCCGGCGGCAGGCGCCCGCGAAGATCGCCTGCCGGGCCCACGCCACGTGGCGGGGCCCCCCGC
>JACNJP010000458.1 GCA_014382465.1 Planctomycetota bacterium | reverse complement strand
TTTTCTCAAAGTAGGCAATCGCATCATGGATAGGCGTCCGGCAGGCGCAAACGGGCCCGGACCGACTCGGGGGCGATCCAGGCCAGGCCCTTCAGGACCCGCTCGGCCACCAGCAGGGAGTCGGGCTCGAGCAGCTCGACCTCGGGGGCGGCGGCCAGGGCGGCCGTCAATTGCTGCTGCCACCGCTCCGGCAGCCGCTCGGGCAGGCTCTCGACGCGGTAGCGGGACAGGCTGCGCATCTCCCCGGCCTCGACGCCGCCGCCGACCAGATGGGCCGCCCACCAGCCGAGCAGGGCGAGCGCGGTGACCGCTGCGGTGCCGAGGAGGCGGCCGTTCATGGCCCTAGTTCTAGCTTGACCCCCCCTCGGTTGCCACCGAACATGCCCCCCATGGCCGCGGCTGGACCGACCGAATTCAAGGGTTTTCAACTCGCTCCCTTCCAGCGCCGGGCTGCCGCCGCGCTGGACACGGGCAGCAACGTGCTGGTGGCCGCCCCGACCGGCGCCGGCAAGACCCTGGTGGCCGAATACGCCATCCACCTGGCGCTGATGAAGGGGCGGCGGGCGCTCTACACGGCACCGATCAAGGCGCTCAGCAACCAGAAGTTCCGCGACTTCCGCGACGACCCCGCGATCGGCGACGCCGGCCTGATGACCGGCGACATCACCCTGCAGCCGGCCTCCCAGGTGCTGGTGATGACCACCGAGATCCTGCGCAACACCCTCACCGAGGACCCGCAGAAGCTCGCCGACGTCGGCGTGGTGGTCTTCGACGAGGTGCACTACATGGACGACCCCGAGCGCGGCTCGGTGTGGGAGGAGACGCTGCTGTTCCTGCCGCAGGAGGTGGTCATCGTGGCGCTCTCGGCGACCATCGCCAACCTCGGCCAGTTCGCCGCCTGGCTCGAGCGGGTGCGCGACCGCAAGATCGTGGTGGTCGAGGAGACCAAGCGGCCGGTGCCGCTCAAGCACCTGCTCTACCACCCCAAGGCGGGCATCTTCCCGCCGTCGCGGCTCAAGCAGGTGCGGGCGCGCTTCGTCAAGGCGAGCAAGGACCGCAGCATGAAGAAGCGCGACGACGGCCCGCTGCTGGACGCCCTGATCGAGGACGGCGACCTCCCGGCGCTCTACTTCTGCTTCTCGCGGCGGCTGTGCGAGCGCAAGGCGCTGAAGGCGGCCGGCTGGTTCGACCTGCTCAAGCCGGAGGAGACCAAGCGCGTCAAGACCCTGTGGGAGGAGGCCAAGGTCGAATTCGGCTTCGACGACAGCCGCGGCACCATGGGTGAGCTCAAGAACATGACCCTGCGCGGGGTCGCGGCCCACCACGCCGGCATGCTGCCGCTGCACAAGGAGATGGTCGAGCGGCTGTTCACCCGCGGCCTGCTCAAGCTGCTGTTCACCACCGAGACCTTCGCCCTGGGCATCAACATGCCGGCCCGGGCGGTCGTGTTCGACTCGCTGACCAAGTTCGACGGCGTCGACTTCGACTACATGCGCACCCGCGACTACCTGCAGATGGCAGGCCGCGCCGGCCGGCTCGGGATGGACGAGTCCGGCCTGGTCTACTCGGTGCTGGAGTACGAGGACGTCGTCGAGGCGCCGATCCACCGCATCCAGAGCGGCCAGGTCGAGCCGGTGATCTCGCGCTTCGACCTCGACTACGCCACCCTGGTCCACCTGCACGGGCTGGCCGGGAACGAGGGCGCCGCCCAGGCCTGGGAGCGCAGCTTCGCCGCCTTCCAGGCCCGCGAGCACTCGAAGCAGCGCGAGGAGCAGAACCGGCGGCGCATGCGCGGCCTGATCGAGCGCCGCTACCGCTTCCTCGACGCCATGGGCTACGTCGCCGGCGACCGCGAGGTCAAGGCCCGCGGGCGCACCTGCCTGCACCTCTACGGCTACGAGATCCAGCTCACCGAGCTGCTCTACGAGGGGGTCTTCGAGGACGCTGATCCGCCGTCCCTGTGCGGCCTGATCGCCGCGGTCATCCATGAGAGCCGCCGCCGCGAGGAGTTCTGGCGCAACGCCCTGCGGCCGATGCGCGGCCTGCTGCGGCGGGCCAAGGAGGCGGTCGACTACGCCATCGACGCCGAGCGGTCGGCCGGGCTCGAGGCCAGCCTCAAGCCGATCGACGAGGCCATGGCGCCGGCGATCTTCGAGTACGCCAACGGCCGCGAATTCGAGGAGCTGGCGCGCTTCACCAACGCCGCCCCGGGCGACTTCGTGCGGGTGGCCCGGATGACCGTGCAGTACCTGCGCCACCTGCGCAAGGTGGCCCAGCTCGGCGGCCAAGAGGGCCTCGTCGGCCGGCTCACGGAGGCCGTGGACTGCATCTACCGCGGTCCTGTGGATGTCCGCGCCGAGCTCCGCCTGGGCGCCGACGACCTGCCCGAATGATCCCACCCCCGCTCGGCGCCGCCGAGCTCAACGGAGAAACTGACCCATGTTCCTGACCGCCCTGCTCGGCGCCGCGGTCCTCTTCCCGCCGCAGGACGCGGCGCCGGAGAAGGACCCCGCGCGCGCGCTCTACCAGCGGCTGACCCGACGCTTCGCCGAGGCCCCCGCCCTCCACCTCGACGCGACCATGAAGATGTCCATGGTCCTGCCCGGCCAGGAGGAGGCCCAGGACCTCGGCAGCTTCCGCATCACCGGCCGGCTCGCCAAGCCGCTCTCCGGCAGCATGGCCATCGAGGGCGAGCTGTCCTTCGGGGGACAGGTTCAGGAGATCGCCATGGAGATGGTCGCCGACGGCGAACGGGTCTACCAGGTGGACCACGCCCAGCAGACCGCCATGAGCGGCAGCGCCGGCTGGAACGACGTCTTCGAGGGCCCCTTCGGGCTCGACCCGCTGGTCGCCTGGGCCGGCCTCGAGCTGCCCGGCTTCGAGGTCATCGCCTTCGCCGCCCCCGACGAGGCCCACGCCGGCCTCACCGGCCTGGTGCTCGAGACCAAGCGCGCCCGCCGCGTGATCTGGGTCGACGCCAAGGAGCGGCTCAAGCAGTGCTCCTTCGAGAGCACCGCCGCCGACGCCATGGAGCCCGACACGGTCACCAGCTTCGCTTCGGTGGAGCTGCCCGAGGAGATCGACCTCTTGGACTACCGGCGCGCCGTCCCCGAGGGTTACGAGATCATCGACCTGGCCGCGCTTGGCTACCTCGAGGAGACCGAGGAGCCCATGGAGGAGGCGGAGGACGAGGGGGTCCCGCCGTATGAGAAGGACCTGCTGGCCGTCGGCGCCGCCGCCCCCGACGTGGTCTTCACCAGCATGGAGGACGCCGACTTCAAGCTGTCCTCGCTGCGCGGCAAGACCGTGCTGCTGAACTTCTGGTTTTACCACTGAGGCGGCTGCCGGGTAGAGATGCCCGAGCTCCAAGACCTCTGGTCAGAGGTCAGCCAAGAACGGGACGACCTGGTGTTCCTGTGCGTGAACATCGGCGACGACAAGGACGTGATCGCCAAGTGGTGGGAGGAGGACGGCTTCACGATGTCCGCCGTTCGCCAGGACGGGGACGCGGTCAGCCAGGCCTTCGGCGTGATGGCCTACCCGACCAACTACGTCATCGGCCCCGAGGGCAAGGTGCTCTACCGCGGCGTCGGCTGGGACGCCGGCGCGGTGAAGAGGCTGGTGGCCAAGTAGCGCTGATCGGTGCCCCGGCCCCCGGCCCGGCGTCGGCTAGGCTGGGGGCCGTGCTCCATTCCGCCGCCCTCCTGCTCGCGCTGCTGGCCCAGGACCCGCCGGCTCCCGCTCCGGCGCCGCCCCCGGCGAAGCCCTCCGCCGCCGCGGCCGAGCAGCTGGCGGAGTTGCTGCGGCCGTGCAAGGAGGCGCGAGGGATCGAGGCCGAGGTCCACATGGTCGGCGAGCTGCCGCCGACCGGCGGGGAGGGGAACGAGGCCGCGCCGCTGCGGGTCGCCGACGTCCTGATCAGCCTGCGCTTCGCCCGCCCCCGCCCCGGCCCCCCCGACATGAAGGGGCGGATGCTCGAGCCGGAGCGGGGGGGCCAGGGCGGAGCCCCGGGCTACCGCCCGGGGGGGAGCTCCCCGGTCGGCCCCGGGGGGGGGGTGTTTCTGGTCGAGCACCCGGAGCGCAGCCCCCGCCG
>JACNJP010000571.1 GCA_014382465.1 Planctomycetota bacterium | reverse complement strand
CGACGGTCGAGACCCTGATCCCGGCGGCGTTGAGGTCGATGCGCATGCCGGCGGTGAGGGCGTCGACGGCGTGCTTGCTGGCGCAGTAGACGTTGCCGCCGGGGTAGACCTGGTGGCCGGCGATCGAGCCGATGTTGATGACCTGGCCGCGGCCGCGCTCGACCATGCCGGGCAGCACTGCCCGGCTCACCCACAGCAGGCCCTTGACGTTGGTGTCGATCATCTCCTCCCAGTCCAGGTGGCTGCCGGACTGAAGCGGATCGAGGCCGCGCGACAGGCCGGCGTTGTTGACCAGGACGTCGGCGGCGGCGAAGGCGGGCGGCAGCCCGGCGATCGCCCGGTCGACCGCCTTCCGATCGCGGACGTCGAGCACGAAGCCGTGGACCTCGGCGCCGTGATCGGCCCGCAGGCGCGCGGCGAGCGCCTCGACCCGCGCCGCCCGCCGGCCGCAGAAGGCGACAAGGGCGCCGGCGGCGGCGAAGGCCTCGGCGCAGGCCTCGCCGATGCCGGCGGTGGCGCCGGTGACCAGGACGACCTTGCCGCGCAGGGGTTCCACCGCGCCGCCTAGAAGTTCAGGGCCTTGGAGTCGCGCTTGTCGCGCAGGAAGCCCAGGAACTCGTCGACGCCCATCGATCGCTGCTCCTTGACGCCGTGCACCCGCAGGTTGACCCGGCCCTCGTCGACCTCGCGGCCGCCGAGCACCACCATGTAGGGGATCTTCTCGACCTCCGACTCGCGCACCCGCTTGCGCAGCGGGCCGTCGGTCTTGAGCACGCCGTGGAAGCCGGCGGCCAGAACCTTGGCGAGCACGCCGGCGGCCGCCTCCTCCTGCTCCTCGGTGATCGGCAGCACCGACACCGGGCAGGGGCTCAGCCACACCGGGAACCAGCCGGCGAAGTGCTCGATCAGGCCGCCGACGAAGCGCTCCATCGAGCCGTAGATGGCGCGGTGGACCATCACCGGCCGCTTCAAGGTGTTGTCGGCGTCGTTGAACTGGATGTCGAAGCGCTCGGGCAGGTTGAAGTCGACCTGCACCGTCGGCCCCTGCCACTCGCGGCCGAGGGCGTCCTTGATCTTGTAGTCGATCTTGGGGCCGTAGAAGACGCCGCCGCCGGGGTCGTCCGCCAGCGGCAGCTCGATGCGGGCCGCGGCGGCCTTCAAGGCGTCCATGGCGTGCTCCCAGACGGCGTCATCGCCGAGGGACTTCTCGGGCCGGGTCGCCAGGTAGGCGGTGTACTCGTAGCCGAAGGTGCGCAGGATCAGGTCGGTCAGCTCCAGGACGCCGACGATCTCGGCCTCGAGCTGCCCGGGGGTGCAGAAGATGTGGGCGTCGTCCTGGGTGAAGCCGCGCACCCGCAGCATGCCGTGCAAGGTGCCGCTGGGCTCGTAGCGGTAGACGGTGCCGAGCTCGGCGTAGCGCTTCGGCAGGTCGCGGTAGCTGTGGCGCCGCGAGTTGAAGATCGTCACGTGCCCGGGGCAGTTCATCGGCTTGACCCGGTGCGGGCGGCCGTCGACGTCCATCGGCGCCCAGATCATCTCGGCGTAGTTCTGCAGGTGGCCGGACTGCTCGAAGACCGGCTCGCCGGCGACGTGCGGGGTGTAGACCGGCCAGTAGCCGCGGGCGTAGTGGAGCTGCCACCACCACTCCTCGAGCTGCCGCCGCACGTGGCCCAGCTTGGGGTGCCAGAACACCAGGCCGGCGCCGAAGTCCGGGTGCAGGCTGAACAGGTCGAGCTCGCGGCCGAGCTTGCGGTGGTCGCGGGCCTGGACCTCCTCGAGGTAGGCCAGGTACTTCTTCAGGTCCTTCTTCGACCACCAGGCGGTGCCGTAGATCCGCTGCAGCATGGTGCGGTCGGAGTCGCCGCGCCAGTAGGCGCCCGCGACGCTGGTGAGGCGGAAGCCGTCGCCCGGGATCTGCTTGGCGGTCTCGACGTGCGGGCCCTCGCACAGGTCGCCCCAGGTGCCGTGCTCATAGAAGGTGATCGCCTCCCCCTCGGGGATGTCGGCCAGCAGCTCCTCCTTGTAGGGCTGGCCGGAGGCCCGGACCCGCTCCTCGGCGGCGGCCCGATCGAGGGTCAGGCAGGTGAACTCCCCCGCCTCGCCCAGGATCTTGCGCATCTCCTCCTCGATGCGCGGCAGGTCCTCCTCGGTCAGCGGCCGCGGCAGCTCGAAGTCGTAGTAGAAGCCGTTCTCGATCGGCGGGCCGATGGCCACCTTGCCCTCCGGGGACAACCGGAGCACGGCGTCGGCCATGACGTGAGAGACGGAGTGGCGGAGGGCCCCGAGGGTGACGGGGCCGTTCTGGGGTTCGAAGGGGAGGCTCATCGGGGGTTCGGCCGGCCAAACCTGGGCCGCGCGAAGGGCGGATTCTAGCCTCCCGGGGGCCTGGATCGGCCGCCGCGAGCCGGCCGGCAAAAAAAACCGGGATTTCGACTACCTCGGTGGGACTACCGCGGTAGTAGTGGCGTTCCCGATGAGTGATCCCACCACCCTTGGCGACCTCCAGCTCGCGATCATGCGGGTTCTCTGGGCCCGCGGCGAGGCCAGCGCCAGCGAGGTCCACGCCGCGCTGCTCGCCGAGCGCGGCCTGGCCCCCACGACCATCGCCACCATGCTGCGCAAGATGGAGGACAAGGGAGTGGTGCGCCACCGCGCCGAAGGCCGCCAGTTCGTCTACCGCCCGGCCGTCGAGGAGCGGGCCGTGCGCCGCGGCATGGTCGGCGAGCTGGTCGAGCGGCTGTTCCTCGGCGACCCGGCGGCCCTGGTCAACCACCTGCTCAGCGACGGCCAGATCGACCCGGACGAGCTCGAGGCCCTCAAGGAGCTGATCGCCGGGCGGGAGCGCAGGGCGCAGGGAGGCTCAGGCCGTGGTTGAGCCCCTCGCCGCCTGGATGCTCTCGGCCCTGGTCCATGGGGGCCTGTGGCTCGGCGGTGCCTGGCTGGTGTGCCGGTTGCGGCCGAAGCTGGCGTCCCGCCACCGCGACCTGCTGTGGAAGACCGCCCTGCTCGGCAGCCTGCTCGGCCCGACCGTCCAGACCGTCGCCGGCATCGAGCCGCTCGGCGGCCGCTTCCTGCTCGGGGCGGCGGCCGCCGTCCCGGCCACCGGCGCCCCTGAACCGGAGCGCGCCGGCCTGGCGCTGCCCACCGACCCGGAGCGCCTGGCGGCCCTGGCGGCCCTGCTCGAAGCGCGACAGGTCCGAGCGGCCGACGACGCCGAAGGCCTGTTCCCGGCCCTCGAGCGCCCACAGACCCGCCGCGGAATCCTCGCCGCCTTGCTCTGCCTGTGGCTGATCGGCGCCCTGGCGCGGGTGCTGGCCGGGGCCGGCGCCGGCCGCCGCCTGAGGCTGCTCCTGCGCGACCGCGACGAGCTGCTCGACGGCGACCTCCACCGCCGCTTCGAGCGCCTGCGCCGGCGCTCCGGCGCCGGCCGCGTCCGCCTCAGCAGCTGCGACCGGCTGGTCTCGCCGATCGCCTTCGGCGTCCTCCGGCCCGAGGTCTGCCTGCCGACCCGCGCCCTCAGCGACCTGAGCCCGGCGCAGCAGGACTCGATGCTCGGCCATGAGCTCGCCCACCACCTGCGGCGGGATCCCCTGTGGCTGCTGCTGTTCGCCGCGGCCGAGCGGCTGCTGTTCTTCCAGCCCCTCAACCGGCTGGCCCACCGCCGCGCCCAGGAGGCCGCCGAGGAGCTGTGCGACGCCTGGTCGGCCCGCCACGCCGCCGACGGCCTCGCCATGGCGAGCTGCCTCACCGAGATCGCCGGCTGGTTCAAGCCGCCGGCCGACCTGCTGCCGGCGCCGGCCATGGCGCGCCCGGGCGGCGCCCTCGGCCAGCGCGTCGCGCATCTGGTGGCCGCGGCGCCGCAGCTCACCTCCGCCGGCTGGCGCGGCCGGTCGCTGGCGCTGCTGGCGATGGCCGCGGCGCCCTTCGCGGCGCCGGCGTGGAGCGCGGCGCCGGACGCCGCCCTCGCTGCGCCCCCCGCCGCGGCTGCGGCCGCCCGGGCAGTCCCCGGCCCCGCCGCCGCCCCGCCGGAGCTGGCCGAACCCCCCCGCCAGCTCCACCTCGAAATCGCCGAGGTCGGCCACGAACTCTCCTCCCTGCGCGCCG
>JACNJP010000570.1 GCA_014382465.1 Planctomycetota bacterium | reverse complement strand
CTTTTGGATACAGCTCATGAAGTTCATATATGCAATTCGCTTTCCGCCCTTCTTAACAGGTAGAGCATGTTTTTCGGCTATCTTATTCATTTTTTCCTGTGCCTCCTCAACGATTTTAAGCATTTCGCTATATCCTTGATCATCAACGTCATCCCAATCAAAACGGGATTTACCGAGGCAGTCATTAACATCAAATTGGTTTTCTTCATGCTTGATGGCGTGATCGAACTCCTGGCGGACTCGCTGGACCGGGATGACCACGGCGAGTCGGTGGTGGCAGGGGCCCAGTTCGGTGCTCTCGACCTGGATGGGGGTGTTTTCTTGGTGCTTCTTGGCCACGGTTCCGGAACGAAATTGGCCGCGCATTGTAGCGGAAGACGGCACAATCCCGCTTCCCTTCGCCGGTCCCTTCCTCTTGCCGGTCGAAACCGTCTCGAGCGCCATGGCCCGCCGCAGTTCGCCGTTCCTGTCCGCCTTCCTGGTCCTGGTCGTCATCGGCCTATGCCTGGGAGCGATCTACGGCACCCGGCCGGATCCGCCGCGGCCGCTGGCCCCGGCGCCGAACCCGGCCCCGGTGCACCTGCGCACCCTGGCCCTGGAGACCCGCCCGCTGACCGCCCGGATCTACGGCCAGGCCACCCCCTGGCGCCAGGCCCGGCTGGCCGCCGAGCTGAGCGGGGTGGTGGTCTGGCGCTCCGAGCTGCTCGAGAACGGCGGCCGGGTCGAGGCCGGCGCCGAGCTGCTGCGGCTCGACCCCGAGCCCTTCGACCTGGCCCTCGACGAGGCCGCGGCGGCGGTCAAGATGGCGCTCGCCGAGTGGGACCAACGCTCGGTCCAGGACCAGGCCAACGAGGCCAAGCTGGAGGACTACCGGGCCCAGGAGCAGCTCGCCGAGCTGGACTGGGAACGCGCCCGAGGCCTTCTGGCCAACGGCGACGTGGCCGAGAAGGTCCGCGATGACGCCCTGAAAGCCTGGCTGGCGGCGAGGTCCGCCCTCAAGCAAGCCGAGCAGGCGGCCGCCGTCGACCGGGCGGCGGTCCAGACCGCCCGCGCCGCCCTGGAGCGGACCGAGGCCGCCCGCGACCGCGCCCGCGACACCGTCGGCCGCAGCGTGCTCCGGGCGCCCTTCGCCGGCGAGGTCTCAGCGCCGTCCGCCGAGGTCGGGGACTGGCTGTTGGCCGGCAGCCCGGTGTGCCTGCTGGTGGACCGCGACCGCCTCAAGCTGCGGGCGCCGCTGCCGACGGAGGAGTCGATCGGCGTCGGGACCGGCACCCCGGTCCAGGTGGTGGTGCCGGCGCTGATCGGGGAGTCCGGAGAGCCGGTCCGCCTCGAGGCACAGGTCCTCGGCCTCGACCCGGTGGCGACCGCCGCCGCCCGCGCCCGGGAGCTGGTGGTGGCGGTCTCCAACCGGGAGCTCGGACTGCCCGCCGGCGCCTTCGTCGAGATGACCGTCCAGCGCGGCGAGCGGCTGGCCCTGTGGCTGCGACCGCAGGAGTACCAGACCCAGGGCGGCCAAAGCCACGCCTACGTGATCGGGCCCGACGGCCGCGCCGAGCGCCGCGAGGTGCGCCTGGGGCGGCCGGTCCTCGACCAGGAGGACCGCGCCTGGCACCCGGTCCTGGGAGGCCTGGCGGCCGGCGAGCGGCTGGTCACCGACAACCTCGAGATGCTGGCGGACGGCGCCGAGCTGATGGTCCTGGAGGACTGAGCCGTCCCATGCGCAGCCTGATCCGCTTCGCCGTCCTCAACCCGGTCGGGGCCAATCTGCTGTTCCTGGCCATCCTGGTGGTCGGCGGCCTGACCCTCGGCACGCTGCCGCGCGAGGTCTTCCCCGACTTCTCGCGCCAGGCGGTCGAGGTCCAGGTGGTGTTCCCCAACGCCTCGCCCGAGGAGGTCGAGCGCCTGTGCACGATCCCGGTGGAGGAGGCCGCCGACTCGGTCCAGGGCACCTACGAGATCCTCAGCTACTCGCAGCAGGACTGGGGCCGGATCATGGTGCAGCTGCGCGACGGCACCGACCTGCAGCAGTACCTCGACGAGCTGCGGATGGAGATCGACGCCATCGAGGACTGGCCCGAGGACGCCGAGGAGCCGCGGGTCTTCGAGCAGCGGGTCGAGTTCCCGGTGATCACCGTCAACCTGTTCGGCAACCTCGACGAGGGTCGCACCCGCGAGGTCGCCGAGGACCTGCGCGACAAGCTGAAGCGGATCCCGCACGTCGCCGCGGTGCAGGTCTTCGGCGTGCGCGAGCCCGAGCTGTGGGTCGAGGTCGAGCCGGCCGCCCTGGAGCGCTACGGGCTGACGCTGGCCGGGCTGAGCGCCACCCTCGGCGCCCAGATGCACGACCTGCCGGGCGGCACGCTGCAGACCGAGGCCGGCGAGGTGCGGCTGCGCCTGCTCGGCGAGGAGACCGACCCCGAGGCGCTCGGCCAGCGGCCGGTGCGGGCGCTGCCGGACGGCACCGTGCTGCGGCTGGCGGACGTCGCCCGGGTGACGCGCGACTTCGAGCGCGCCCGCACCCACAGCCGCTACAACGGCTTCGAGAGCGTCTCGCTGAACGTCACCAAGGACGACCGCGGCGACATCATCGACATGGTCGACGCGGTCGAGGAGCTGATCCTGGCCGAGCGGCCCCTGCTGCCGCCCGGGCTGTCGGTGGGGGTGTCCTCGGACTTCTCGATCTACGTCAAGAACCGGCTCAACACGCTGCTCCAGTCCGGCCTGTTCGGGCTGGGGATCGTGCTGGTGATCCTGTGGATGTTCCTGGACGCGCGGGCGGCGATGATGACCGCCCTCGGCATCCCGGCGGCGATCACCGGCGGCATCATCATGATGAGCCTGGTCGGCCTGACCATGAACATGCTGAGCATGTTCGCCTTCATCCTGGTCCTGGGGATGATCGTCGACGACGCGATCGTGGTGGTGGAGAACTGCTTCCGCTACCTGGAGCGGGGCCTGTCGCCGCGCGAGGCGGCGCTGCGCGGGGCGGCCGAGGTGGCCTGGCCGGTGCTGACGACCGTGGCCACATCCGTCACCGCCTTCAGCGCCATGCTGATGATCGAGGGTGAGCTCGGCCAGTGGATGGAGCCGGTGCCGTGGGTGGCGAGCCTGACCCTGGCGGCCTCGCTGATCGAGGCGCTGGCGGTGCTGCCGGCCCACTTCGCCGAGTGGATGCAACCGATGCGGGAATTGGCGGCGGCCGAGGGTGGGGCGGCGGAGGTGGCCGGGGACGACGCCGCGGCCCGCGCCGCCACCGGCAGCGGCCGCTGGTACTCCGGCCTGCAGCGGTTCTACAACGCCTCGCTGGTCGTCTGCGTCCGCCACCGCTACGCCGTGATCCTGGCCGCCTTCGGCGCCCTGGCCTGCGCCGGGGCGGTGTTCCACAGCGGGCACCTCCAATTCGTGCTGCTGCCGCGCTTCGAGGCCAAGCTCTTCATGGTCAACGCGGAGGCGCCGACCAGCTACTCGTTGGAGCAGACCAAGCAGTTGGTGGCCCAGCTCGACCAGGCCGTCGGGCAGCTCCCGGACTTCGAGCTCGAGTCGTACGTGGCCTTGTCGGGCGCCACCTACGCCGACCAGACCAACTACCGCAGCGGCCTGCACCTCGGGCAGGTCTTCGTCGAGCTGTCCGAGGGCGGCGAGCGCACGCGGACGACCGCCGAGATCCAGGAGGACCTGCGGCGCCGGATCGGGCACCCCGCGGGGCTCGTCAGCCTGGACTTCAGCGAGCCCAACGCCGGACCGGCGGGCACCCCGATCGAGCTGCGGCTGGCGGCCCGCGCCCCTGAGGTCCGCCAGGCCGCGACCGCCGCCGTCATGGGCTTCCTGGGCGCCTTCCCCGGCGTCATCGACCTCAAGAACGACCTGCTGCCGGGGCCGCGCGAGATCCGGCTGCGGCTGACGGACGAGGGGCGCATGCTGGGCTTCACCGAGGCCCTGCTGGCGCGGCAGGTGCTCGGCTCCTTCTACGGCGACCGCGCCGCCATCCTGCGCCTGAACCGGGACCCGGCCGACCCGCTGGTGCGACACCCGGCCGCGGCCCGCCTCGCCCTCCGCCAGCCGCGCCAGATGCGGGCCCCCTCGCCCTCCGGCGCCAGACTGCCGCTGACCC
>JACNJP010000299.1 GCA_014382465.1 Planctomycetota bacterium | reverse complement strand
GGGGGGGTGCCCGCCCGCTTCACCCGCGCCCCGGGCGGGGGGGCGGTGCTGCTCGGGGCGCCCGCCACGCTGCTGCTGAGCGACGGCGGCCGCGGGCTGGGCCAGGAGACCGCCGAGCTGGCCTGGCGCGGCATGGCGGTGGAGACCGGCGAGATGATGGCGCAGGGCGCCAAGCTGCCGGACACGCCGCTGCAGGCCCGGCTCCACAAGGGCCGCCACGGCTCGCAGGTCCAGATCGCCGAGACCGAGGTCAGCGTCGGCGGGGTCAAGCGGCCGGCCCGGCTCTACCGCGTCGTGGCCGGCGGCGAGGAGGGCGCGCCGCGGCAGGTGGACCTCTACGCCCCCGACGCCGAGCTCGACTCCGGCAGCCGCCTGCTGGTGCTGGTGCTGCTGGTGACCGGCGGCCTGGTCGGCATCGTCGTGATCTTCGGCGCCGTCACCGCCCGCCGGGTTGCGGTGCCGCTGCGGGAGATGATCGACGACGTGCTGGCGATCAGCCGCGGCCGCTTCGACCACCGGATCCGCACCAAGAAGGCGGTGGGGGAGGTGGTGCTGCTCGGCCGCGCCGTCGAGCGCATGGTCATCGACCTGGTCGAGGGCCAGGAGAACGAGCGCAAGCTGGCCCAGCGCCAGCGCGAGGTCGAGGTGCTGCGCGAGCTGCGCCGCAACCTCAAGCCGATGTCGGTGGCGCCGCCGGCCGGCTTCACGATCGAGGCCGCGGTGGTCGAGGCCGCCGGCGCCGGCACCGGCGACTTCGTCGACTCGCTGTCCGACGGCGAGGGCCGTCCCACCCTGGTGGTCGGCGCAACCGCCACCCGCGGCATGCCGGGGGCGCTGCTGATGGCGATGACCCGCGCCTATCTGCGCGGAGCGGTGCTGGGCGGGGCCTCGCCGGCCGAGGCCTGCGACGCCACCAACACCTCCCTCAACCGCGACCTGGCGCGCGGCCTGTTCGCGTCGGCCATGGTGGCGCGGATGGAGCCGGCCAGCGCCAGCGTCGAGCTGGTCTCCGCCGGACACAAGGCGCCGGCGGTGCGCTGGGACGCCGCCGCCGGGCAGCTCCGCAAGCTGCAGCCGAACGGGATCGCGCTGGGCTTCGACAAGGGGCCGATCTTCCGCAAGTCGCTCGAGACCCTCAAGCTCGAGCTCAAGCCGGGCGACGCGCTGTTCCTGTTCAGCACCGCGGCCTTCGAGGCCGAGAACCCGCAGGGCAAGGCCCTCGGCGAGAGCGGCGTCTACGCCCTGGCGAAGATCGCCGTCAGCGAGGGGATCGAGAAGATGCAGATGAAGCTCGGCGCCTTCCTCGGCGGGCAGCCGGGCAGCGACCTGGCCTTCGCCCTGATCCGCCGGGAGGGAGCGTGAGCATCCGCGAATTCCAGCAGCTCATCGAGCGCATCTACTTCGAGAAGGACGCCGGCCGCGGCCTGGCGGCCACCCACATGTGGTTCTCGGAGGAGGTCGGCGAGCTGACCCGCGCCCTGCGGAGGGACGACGACCGCCAGAACCTCGAGGAGGAATTCGCCGACGTCCTGGCCTGGCTGAGCACGCTGGCCTCGATCAAGGGGGTCGACCTGGAGGAGGTGGCGGCGCGCAAGTACGCCGGCGGCTGCCCCTATTGCCACGCCGCGCCCTGCGGCTGCGGGACGGGATAAAAAAGTGGGACAGCTCAACCCGCCAGCCCCCTGGATGAATCCTTTGCGGCGGTTCGAACTGTCCCGAGAGGCCCAACCTGACATTGCCGAGCCTGCTTGCTTCAAGGAGTATGATGGACCCCGCGGAGGAAAGGTTCCGGAGTTTTTCTCAGGACGCAAGCTTCGATGAAAAAGAGACTTAAGGTGAAGTGTCCGGGCTGCGGTGAGCGCCTTGAGGTCGACCCTCGCAGCGGCCAGGTCGTGTCCCTGGGCAAGGGGGAAAAGCCCCAGGATCTCGCCGAGGCGGTCCAGCGGAGCGAGGAGCGCCAGGAAGCCGTCAAGGACAGCTTCTCCGCCGCCCTAGAGGCCGAGCGCCACCGCAAGGACGAACTCGAGGACGCCTTCCGCCGCGCCGCCCAGAAGGCCAAGGACTCCGACCCCGAGAATCCCAACGAGGACCGCTGGCGCTAATTCGGGGTCAGACATCGATTGAATTGGGAGGTACGACCCCTCAAATCAATCGATGTCTGACCCCGGGTTTCCCGGAGGCTTGCCGAAGCGGGCGAAGAGGAGGAACAGGCCGATTCCCATACCGGCGAAGTAGACGGCCATGGGGATCCAGCTGACGGCGGTGGCGTCGGGGTCGCCGGCTCGGTTGAAGCGGTGGATGCCGTGGAAGATGGCGAGCATGAAGCCCTGGGTCAGGGCGCCGAACCAGGCCATCCAGGCCTGGACGAAGGCCCACGAGCGTCTCCGCCGCTCCGGCGCGAACCAGTAGTCCTTGTGCGGAACGTTGAGCAGGGCGAGGGGCAGCTTCGGCAGCACCGCCGGCAGCCCGCCCATGATGAGCAGCACCGCAGCCATGGCGATCGCGTGGCCCCAGCTCAGGCCGGAACGCGTGCCGTGGCCGCTCGGCTGGCCGTCGAAATCGAACTGGGTGACCACCTCCTCGGGCAGGTGGGGCAGCTCGACGACCAGGTCGACCACTCCGAGCGCCGTCACCAGCAGCAGCATCCGGAGCCCAAGGCGGAGAGCGTCCGTGGTCGGGGGCGGGCCGTGGGGGCGGGCGGGATTCAACTCCCGTTCTGGTATCGCTGCGGCGAGGCCTGGTGGGGGCGGAGACCGACCTCTTCGGACAGGCGCCCGCCCTCGTGTTGGACGCGAAGGCAGCCGGAATAGCCCGCCTCCGCCACGATCCGGAGCATCCGGCGGTAATCGAGCCGCGTCTCCTCGCCGGTCTCGGGATCGAAATCGTGGCTCTTGGCGCTCACCCCCTTGGCGAAGGGCATCAGCTCCTCGACCCCGCGGTAGGGGTCGTAGCTCTCCTCGCCCGAGATCCGGAAGTTGCCGAAGTCGGGCAGCGTGCCGCAGCGCTCGTGGCCGACGCTGCGGATCACTCCGGCGAGCCAGCCGCCGTGGGAGGACCAGCCGCCGTGGTTCTCGACGATGACACTCACGCCGTGCGGGTCGGCGAACTCGCACAGCCGCCGCAGGCCGTCGGCGGCCTGCTCGGCGAGCTCCTCGCGGCTGCCGCCGCCCCCGGCGTTCACCCGGATCGAGTGGCAGCCGAGGAAGGCCGCGGCCTCGACCCAGGGGTAGTGGTTCTCGACCGCCCGCGTCCGGCCGGCCGCGTCGGCGTCGCCGAGCGCCCCCTCGCCGTCGCACATGATCAGGACCGACCGCACGCCGGCGTCCTCGCAGCGCGACTTGAGCTCCTTCAGGTACTCCTCGTCGCGGACCTTGTCCTTGAAGAAGGAGTTGACGTATTCCACGGCCGCAATGCCGAAGGAGCGCGCCTTGGCCGGGAAGTCGAGGGCCGTCATCCTGCCCTCATGGTGGGCCCGGTGCAGCGACCACTGCGCCAGCGAGATCGAGAAGCGGTCGCCCGGCCGCGCCGCGAGCCGATCCGGACCAGGCAGGGCGGCGGTGACCGAGCCGAGGGATGCCGCGGCGGAGGCGGCGGCAGCGGCGGCTGTCAGGAAATCGCGGCGGCGCATGGGCTCACAGCTTAACCCCGCGAACGCAGAGACCGGCCGAAGCCGGTCTCTGGAAGGTGTCAGGCTCGCTTGAATACCCAGCCCGACGGCGGGTCAGCCCTTCGACTTGACGGTGGCGCCGAAGCCGAGCTCCTTGACCGCGGAGACGGTGGCCGCCTCGTCGTAGCCCTCGTTCTTAACCACGATCTGCGCAGTCTTGGAGTCGAAATCGATCTGGACGTCCTCTACCCACGGTAGAGAGGCGAGCGCGTCGTTGACGCGCCCGACGCAGCTGACGCGTCAGGACATTCCGTCGACGGCGAGGGCGACATTCCGGGTGGCCGGAACCTCTGCCGCCGCCGGGGTGGTGGCGTACTCCGCCGATTCGGCGGGGGGCTGGGTGCTCTGGCCCGCCGCCCAGGCCGCGACCGCCAGGCCCCGGCCCCGGATGGGGGGGGGCGGCCTCATGGCCCCCGGGTACGGGCCATCGGCCGCCGGGGGGGGGAGCGCGGGGGCCGGCCGCGCG
>JACNJP010000325.1 GCA_014382465.1 Planctomycetota bacterium | reverse complement strand
GCATCAGGGTCTCGTAGATGCCGGCGAAGGGCTGGAGGTGCGAGTCCTCAAGCAGGCTCGACGAGCGCACCGCCAGCGGGCCGTCGAACAGCTCCACCAGCCCGCGCAGCTCCTCGACCAGCTCGCGCGGCAGGTCGGCCGAGAGGAAGCGCTGCCGCAGCCGCTGGTCCGGCACGGTGTCGTCGAGGGCGATGGAGTAGAGGTCGTTCTCGGCCATGAAGCGGTCGAACAGCTCGGTGGTGATGACCACCGTCGGCGGCACGAAGACCTCGACGTCGCGCCGCGAGCCAACCGGCTGGTAGTGCAGCAGGTAGTTGATGAAGGCCAGGCCGCGCGCCTTGCCGCCCAGCGAGCCGTGGCCGATGCGCGAGAAGCTGATGGTCTCGTCGAAGGTCTGGCGGTCGAAGTCGGCCACCGCGCCGCGCTGGAAGTCGCGCCGGGCCTGGTTGAGGGTCTTGGCGAGGAAGCCGCGCAGGGCCTCGCCGTCCTCGAAGTCGGCCACCGAGCGCGGCTCGAGCAGGTCGGCCAGGGCGAACTCGGTGCGCGCCCGCAGCCAGGTTGAGAAGTCGTTGCGCAGCGAGTGGTGGATCAGCGACTCGGCCGGCAGGTCGCGCACCCGCTCCTCGAGCTCGCGGATCGAGCTGGCGCGGCCGATGACGCCGCCGTCGGGCCGGCGGAAGATGAAGGGGCCGAAGCCGAAGCCCTCGAGCATGAACTCGCGCATGCGCTGGTAGAGCCGCGGCGAGTTCTTGTCGACGAAGGACGCGCCGGCGTCGTGGGCCAGCTTCTTGAAGCGCGGGTCCGAGCTCTGCATCATCACCGGCATCAGCGGGTCCTGCTCGCGGACCCGGTGGAGCAGCTCGAGGCCGGCCTCCGGGTCCTCCTCGGCGCCGCGCCGGCGCGGGACGCCTGCGTCGGTGATCACGCCCAGCAGGTGCTGGCGGTGCTCCTCGTAGAGCCGCGTCGCCGACTCGAGGTCCTGGGCCAGCAGCACCTTGGGCCGCGCCCGCAGCCGCAGCAGCTTGTGCGACAGGTTGACCCCCTCCGAGATCACCCGCTGCGACTGCTCGAGGATCTCGGTGTAGAGCAGCGGCAGGTAGCTCGACAGGAAGTTGATCGAGTCCTCGACCAGGAGCACCGCGCGCACGCCGACCCGCGCGGTGTCGTGGAGGACGTTGACGCGGTCCTCGATCAGCTTGATCACGCCCACCAGCAGGCGGCTGTCGCCCGACCACAGCAGCACGTAGTCGAATGGGTGGCGCGGCCGCTGGTCGATGATCTCGTGGAGCATCGCGGCGTCGTAGCCGAGCAGCACCACCGGCAGCGGGCCGTAGTGCTCCTTGACCTCGTCGGCGAAGGCCAGCGGATCGAGGTCGCCGAGCTGCGGCGTGATCAGCACCATGTCGAAGCGGTGGTGACCCTCGAGCAGCGAGATTGCCTCGTGGCCGTTCGAGACCCGCTTCAGCCGCGGCGCGTAGCGCAGGTTGAGCTCGTTGTAGTCGCTCAGCAGCGGCTCGAGCGACTGGCCGTCCTCCTGGAGGATGAAGGCGTCGTAGAGGCTCGAGACCAGCAGCACCTCCCGGATGCGGAAGGGCATGAGCATCTCGAAGCCCTCCATGCCGGCGCGGGCGGAGAAGTCGGTCGGCGGGCGGGAGTGGGCGGGCACCGCGGGTCAGTATGGCGGGGCGGGCGGAATCGAGGACGGGCCGGCCCGCGAGGGGCCGGCCCGTGGTTCGGAGTCACTCGATCGATCAGACCACGCCTTGGTCGAGCATCGAGTTGGCGACCTTGAGGAAGCCGGCGATGTTGGCGCCGTTCACCAGGTTGCCCGGAGTGCCGTAGGTCTCGGCGGCCTGGGCGCAGGTGGTGTGGATGCTCTTCATGATGCCCTTGAGGCGGTTGTCCACCTCCTCGCGGCTCCAGCCGATGCGCATGCTGTTCTGGCTCATCTCGAGGCCCGACACGGCGACGCCGCCGGCGTTGGCCGCCTTGCCCGGGCCGTACATGATCTTGGCCGCCAGGTAGACGTCGACGCCGTCCGGCGTGGTCGGCATGTTGGCGCCCTCCGAGACCAGCTTGACGCCGTTCTTGATCAGGTTCTTGGCGTCCTTGCCGTTGATCTCGTTCTGGGTCGCGGACGGGAAGGCGCAGTCGGCCTTGATGTCCCACAGCGGGTTGTAGCCCAGGGCGGCGTCGACCGCGGTGTAGGTCGAACCCTTGAACTTGTCGACGTACTCGCTGATGCGGCCGCGGCGGACGTTCTTAAGATCCATCACGAAGGCCAGCTTGTCGGCGTCGATGCCGGCCGGGTCGTGGACCATGCCGCCGGAGTCGGACAGGGTCAGGGCCTTGCCGCCGAGCTCGTTGATCTTCTCGATGGTGTACTGGGCGACGTTGCCCGAGCCGGACACCAGGCAAGACTTGCCGGCCAGGCTGTCGCCCTTGGCGCCGAGCATCTCGGCGGCGAAGTAGACCGCGCCGTAGCCGGTGGCCTCGGGCCGGATCAGCGAGCCGCCCCAGTTCAGGGCCTTGCCGGTCAGGACGCCGGTGAACTCGTTGCGTACGCGCTTGTACTGGCCGAACAGGAAGCCGATCTCGCGGCCGCCGACGCCGATGTCACCGGCGGGGACGTCGGTGTTGGGGCCGATGTGGCGCTGGAGCTCGGTCATGAAGCTCTGGCAGAAGCGCATGACCTCGTTGTCCGACTTGCCCTTGGGGTCGAAGTCGGAGCCGCCCTTGCCGCCGCCCATGGGCAGGGTGGTCAGGCTGTTCTTGAACACCTGCTCGAAGGCCAGGAACTTCAGGATGCCGAGGTTGACGCTCGGGTGGAAGCGCAGGCCGCCCTTGTAGGGGCCGATGGCGCTGTTCATCTCGATGCGGAAGCCGCGGTTGACGTGGACCTGGCCGCGGTCGTCGAGCCAGGGAACGCGGAACATGATGACCCGCTCCGGTTCGACGATGCGTTCCAGGATCCTCGCGCTCTGGTACTCAGGATGCTTGTCCAGGACCAGGGAAAGGGATTCGACGACCTCACGGACCGCCTGGAGGAATTCCGGCTCGGCCGGGTTGCGGGCCTCGACGGCGCCCATGAAGGACTTGACGAATTCCGACATGCTTCTGCAGCAGGGTTATGGGGTGCTAGGGAGATGCGCTCTCGCGACCGCGGAGGGGCGGGAGCATCCGGAGACATTAAGCCCCCGGCCGCCAGGACCCAGCCTTTTTTGGGTGCTTATGGCGGGGATCCGGGAAGCCCGGGGGGGCTGGCTGAATGGGCGGCGTGAATGGTCCCCGAGTCGTGCTCGTCCAGCCCCAGGTTCCCGGCAACCTGGGCTTCGTGGCGCGGCTGGTCGAGAACTTCGGCGTGGCCGACTGGGTGCGGGTCGGCGGGACCGGCTGGCGGGGGACCGAGGCCGAGCGGACCGGGTCGATGGCGCTCGGGGCGTTGGAGCGGCTGCGGGCGGTAGGGAGCCTGGCCGAGGCCGCTGAAGGGAGCACCCACCTGATCGGGCTGACCGCCCGGGCGGGGCGGCACCGCCAGCCGGCGCCGCTGCCGACGCTGGGGGAGCTGCTGGCCGACTGGGGCCCGGGGGCGCGGGTCGGGCTGGTGTTCGGCCGGGAGGACCGCGGGCTGGAGACCGAGGAGGCCGAGGCCTGCGCCGCCCTGCTGACGATCCCGACCGCTGGGTTCTCCAGCCTGAACCTGAGCCACGCCGTGGCGGTGGTCCTCTACGAGTGGCGCCGGGCGGCGGGGGCGGTGGCAGAGGAGCCGGACCCCGACACGGCCGCGGTCTGGTCCACCGAGGACGACCGTAGGCGGTTGGCGGCCAAGGCCCTGGCCGAGCTGGCGGCCGCTGGATTCCCCGACCGCGGCGAGGACATCCCCGCCACCCTCCGGCGCCTGACGGCGAGGCCGATGGAGGCCAGGGACCTGCGGATGCTCGAGCGCATCCTCCGCCACTCGATGTGGCGCCGAAACCCGGGGTCAGACATCGATTGATATTGAAGGTACGACACCCGATTACAATCGACGTCTGACCCCGAAATGATCCCTTTTCTCTCTCTCAGCTTGGACCGGGCGGAGGACCTGCTCCGAGACCTGGGGGCTTCCCCGCTGCATGCGGGGCGGCTGCGGCGGCGGATCCTGGCGGGGAGGGAC
>JACNJP010000569.1 GCA_014382465.1 Planctomycetota bacterium | reverse complement strand
GGCCATGGCGCGGCGGCAGGCGCCCACGCGGGCGGTGGGCGCAACCTCGACACCCCCCCAGCCGCTCCGGCCGCCCCCCCCGGCCTGGCGGGCATCGCCCGGGCCGCGGCCGCGGCGGGCGCCGACGCGCCTGCCGCCACCTGGTCTGCTTGGGAGCGCGGCGTCGACTTCCTGGGCCAGCGGGCAGCCGCGATCAAGCGGCCGAGCGACTGGGACACCGACAACGTCTGGGCCTACTCCTACGGGCTGGCGGCGATGACCGCCGCGGCGGCTCACCCGCGTCTGGCGGAGCCGGGCCAGCGAGAACGCCGGGCGGCGGTCGAGCGCACCGGCCACCGCCTGCTCGAGCTGCTCGCCGACTACCAGACGCCCTTCGGCGGCTGGGCCTACTACGCCGATGAATCGCTGGCCCGGCGGCCGTACTGGACCACCTCCTTCCTCACGGCCGTGAACGTGCTGGGCATGCTCGACGCCCGCGCCCTCGGCTGGCCGGTCGACGAGGCGCGCCTGGCCCGCGCGGTCGAGGTGGTGAAGGCCAGCCGGCTGCCGAGCGGCGCCTACGTCTACACCTTCGGCCCGTTCCCGCGGCCCGGCGGCCTGACCGACATCAACCAGGTGCGAGGCTCGCTGTCCCGCATCCAGGTCTGCAACCTGGCGCTGTGGAAGGCCGGACGGGCGGGCTTCGAGACCGGCGTCGGCCGCCCGGAGCTGGAGCTGGGCCTGCGGCAATTCTTCGGCGAGCACCGCTTCCTCGACCTCGCCTACCAGCGGCCGATCCCGCACGAGTCCTGGTACTCCAACTCGGGCTATTTCTACTTCTTCGGCCACTACTACGCCGCCGGAGTGATCGAGCAGCTCGAGCCCGAGGCGCGTCCGGCGCAGGCGGCCAGGCTCCGGCAGCACCTCCTGAAGACCCAGGCCGCCGACGGTTCGATGTTCGACTTCGCCATGAACCAGCACGGCCGGCCCTACGGGGTGGCCTTCGCCCTCAGCGCCCTGGCCCGGACCACACCGCCGGCGCCGCCGCCACCCGATCGAGGCGGAAGCCGCTGACCAGGTCGGCCGGCAGCCGGCGGCTGCCCGAGGGGGCCAGGCCGGACAGGGCCGCCAGCCAGCCGCACAGCTCGGCGGGGTCGGTCCCGCCCTCGCGGAAGCTCCGCAAGGTGGTGTCGCCGTGGCGCTTGGCCAGCCGCCGGCCGTCCGGGCCGACCACCAGCGGGAGGTGGGCGAAGGACGGCGGCGGCGCGCCGAGCGCCCGGTAGAGCAGCGTCTGGCGGGCCGCGGACGGCAGCAGGTCGTCGCCGCGCAGCACCTCGGTCACGCCCTGGGCGGAGTCGTCGACCACCACGGCGAGCTGGTAGGCGGGCTCGCCGTCGCGCTTCCAGATGACGAAGTCGCCCAGCTCCTCGGCGACCCGCCAGCGGCGAGCGCCGGTGAAGCGGTCGGGCACCTCGAGTTCCTCCGCGGCCGGCACGGCGAAGCGCCAGCAGGGATCGCGGCCGGTCTCGTCCCGGGCCGCGGCGGCGTCCGGCCAGCGGCCGCGGCAGGTGCCGGGGTAGACCGGCCCCTCATCCCCGGCGTGCGGCGCGCTGGCGGCCCGCTCGACGTCCTTGCGGCTGCAGCAGCAGGGGTAGGCCAAACCCCTGCCGGCCAGCTCCTGGAGCGCCGCCTGGTAGGCCGGCAGCCGCGGCCGCTGGTAGACCGGCCCCTCGTCCCAGTCGAGCCCGAGCCACCGGAGGTCCTCGATGGCGGCCTGGTCGGCGCCGCGCTTGACCCGCGGACCGTCAAGGTCCTCGATGCGCAGCAGCAGCGAGCCGCCGCGCGCCCGGACGTCGAGCCAGGCCAGCAAGAAGCTGCGGGCGTTGCCGAGGTGGAGCACCCCGGTCGGGCTCGGGGCCAGCCGGCCGCGAAGGCTCATGACGCTATTCTGCCGCAGTGCGGGCCGCCTTCCTGCTGCTGTTCCTGTTCGCGGGCTGCCAGGCCGCGCCTCCTGCGGCGGCCGACGGCGGCCGTCCGGCCTATTCCGCCCGCCTGCTCGGCGCCGCCCAGGACGCCGGTCTTCCCCACATCGGCTGCCACGCGCCGATCTGCGCCGAGGCCTTCGCCCGCGGCGAGCGCCGCCGGGTCACCGCGCTGGCCCTCGAAGGCCCGGACGGCTGGTGGCTCCTCGACGCCACGCCCGACCTCAGCGAGCAGGTCGCCTCCATGGGCGGCCTGCCGGACGGCATCCTGCTTAGCCACGCCCACATCGGCCACTACACCGGGCTGATGTACCTCGGCCGCGAGGGCCTCGGCGCCCGCGGCCTGCCGGTGTGGTGCGCGCCGGGGATGAAGTCCTTCCTGGAGGCCAACCAGCCCTGGCGCCAGCTGGTCGAGCTGGGCCAGGTCGAGCTGGGCGCGCTGACCGCCGGAGCCGCGCTGGAGCTCGACCCGCACCTCGCGGTCACGCCGCTGCTGGTGCCGCACCGCGACGAGCTGAGCGAGACCCTCGGCTCCCTGCTCTCGGTGGCCGGCGGCCCCGCCCTCCTCTCCCTCCCCGCCTCCGCCCGCTGGGGGCGATGGGCCCGAAGCTTGGTGGCGTTGGCCCGCCGGCTCGCCTGGCTGGTGCTGGACGGCCCTTTCTGGTCGGCGGCCGACCTCCCCGGCCGCGACCTCTCGGAGATCCCCCACCCGCCGGTGACGGCCACCATGGAGCTGCTGCAGGCGGTCCGCGACGCCGGCGGCGCCCGGGTGGTCTTCACCCACCTGAACCACAGCAACCCGCTGTGGCGGGACGGCCCGGAGCGCGCCGAGCTGCGCGCCCGCGGCTTCGAGCACGCCGTCGGCCCCGAGCCGGGTCAGGGACCGGTCATGCCGCTCGGCGGCTGAGGCGGGTCCAGCCGCTCGAGGGCCTCGCGGGGCGTCAGGCCGAGCTCGGCGGCGCGCCGCGCCAGGGCGTCGAACTCGGGTTTGAGGACCGTCGGGCCCTCCGGGTCGAGGCGTTGCTTGAAGGCCAGGCGGCCGAGCGGCGTGTCGCGTTCGACCACGCGCCGCGGCCGGCGGCTGCGCTGCACCGACGCGACGCGCATGCCGAGGGTGCCGAGGTGGCGGTAGGCCAACTCCTCGAACTCGGCGCGGCGCCCGCGGTCGGCCAGGACCACGACCTCGAAGGCCGGGCGGCCCTTCTTGGCCAGGGCCGGCTGGGCGAAGGCCTCGACCGCCCCCGCCTGGTGGAAAGCCTCGAGGGCGGCCCCGACCAGCTCGCCGGACAGGTCGTCCACCAGCACCCGCAGCTCGCACAACTGCTCGGCGTCGCCCTCCGCCTCCTCCAGCACCACCCGCAGCAAGTTGGGGACGTCCTCGGTCAGGCGCGTGCCGGCGCCGTAACCGGCGCGGACCGGGGCCGCCGGCGGACGGCCGCCGAAGCGCGCGCCCCAGGCCCGCAGCAGCGCCACCCCGGTGGGCGTGGCGCGTTCTCCGGTGAGCTCCTGGCCGGTCACCGGCATCCCCTGGAGCAGCTCCAGGGTGGCGGGCGCAGGGACCGGCAGGCGGCCGTGGGCGCAGTGGACGAAGCCGCTGCCGACGGCCACCGGGGAGGCCCAGACCGCGGCCGGATCGAGGGCGTCGAGCAGGGCGCAGGCGCCGGCCACGTCCACCAGCGAGTCGATCGCTCCGACCTCGTGGAAGTGGACCTCCTGCGGCGAGCAGTCGTGACACCGGCCCTCGGCTTCCGCCAGGGCCAAGAAGGCGTCGCCCGCCCACCGGCGCGCCCGCGGGCTCAGGTCCAGACCGTCGAGCAGCCGCTCGACGTCGGCCAGGTGACGGTGGACCAGCCCCTCCTCGGCGTCGACGACGAAACGGTTGGCGCTGATGCCGTGCCGCTGGCACCGCTCAAGCCGCCATTGGAATTCCGGCGGCAGGCCGGCGAGCGCCGTACGCAGGAGGTCCTCCGGCGCGCCGGCGTCGACCAGGCCGGCCACCAGCATGTCGCCGGCGACGCCGGAGAAAAGGTCCAGGTAGACCTGCCGCATCGGCGCGATTCTAGCTCCGGCGGTCGCTGGACCCCGGCGCGACCCGGCACAGGCTGAGAGCGCCCACCCGCTTCACTCCCAGCGCCCGCAGCGCCCGGCTGCACTCCCGCAAGGTGGCGCCGGTGGTGACGACGTCGTCCACCAGCCACACCC
>JACNJP010000568.1 GCA_014382465.1 Planctomycetota bacterium | reverse complement strand
CGCGGCGGGGCGGCCGCGGGCGGGGCGGGCGGGCGGGCGGGGGCGGTGTGGCGGCCCGGGGGCAGGGCGGCGCTGCCCCCCGGCGAGGCGTAGCCGCGGCGGTGGGCGGGGGCGAGGAGACCGGGCCCGTCCCGGTGGCGGGGGGTGCTGATGCCGGTGCCCGCCCGGCCGCCCGCCAGCAGGCCGGCATTGATCGGGACCGCCGCGCCGCCGGTGCGGTAAACCCACACCCCGCCGTTGGTGCCGAGGAAGTAGCGCGGATCGGTCGGGTGGTCCCAGTAGGCGATGCTGTTGCCCTGCTGGTAATCGAGGCCGTCGCCGGAGATGGTCTGCCAGCTCAGGCCGTCGTCGACGCTGCGGAGGAACTTGGAGTGCTTGTTGGTGGCGAGGACGATCTCCGTGCCGCCGCCGGCGAGCGGGGCCACGGCGATGGCGTGGACGTCGTCGTGCGGCAGGTGCGGCGCGAGGCCGAGGAGGGAGGAGAGACCGAGGAGGGTGGTGGCGAGCATCGGGCGGGGCCTCAAGGATGGATGGTGAAGCCGTCGACGGCGAGGAATTCGCCGGGATCGAGGGCCGCTTCAGCGCGCAGCCAGACAGCCTGGCGGGAGGGGAGGTCGAGGACCACGCGCCAGTCCTGCCGGCCGCCCGCGTCGTGCAGGTCCTCGGTGACGCTGGCGATCAGGGCGCCGCTGCGGTGGTCGTAGGCGCTGAGCACGACCCTGCCCATTGCCGGTCCGCGGAAGCTGCGCAGCTCGCAGCGGGAGGCGTGGCCTTCCCACTCGAAGGCGGCGCCGTCGGAGGAGGTGTAGCTCAGCTCGGAGCCGACCACCGGCACGCCGAAGTCCTTGGACGCGATCCAGCGGTCCATCTTGGCCCACGGCCAGGGCCGCGCCGGATCGGGGTTGCCGGGCGCCGCGGGGTCGAAGCTCGTCAGCACCGAGTCGGTATCGTCGAGGGTGTGCGGCGCCGGCGCGGCGGTCCAGACCTCGCCCGGCTGGTCGACGCAGTAGTAAAGGCCTTCATGGGTGCCGACGACCACGGTGCGGTCTACGGCGAAGCCAGGAGAGAGGCCGACGACGTCGGTCCACAGCGCCGGGAAGGCGGTCCCGACCGGCTCCCAGGCGGGCTGGGCGGCGCCGAGGTCGATCTTGCGCACGCCGGCGCCCCAGACGGCGGCGTAGAGCACCGGCCGCAGGTCGAAGTCGGGCGGCACCGCCAAGCTGCGCACCTGGCCGTCGAGGCCGGTGGAGGGCAGCTCGACCCGGACCACCCCGGCCGGGTGGTCGAGGATCAGGTGCACCGCTGGCCGGTACAGCTCGCCGACGAACAGCCGCGGGTTGGCGGGGCGCTCGAAGCCGGGGTCGACGGCGAGGGCGTAGAGGTTTGTCGGCAGCGTGTCGACGTGCTGCCACTCACCGCCGCCGAGCCGAAACAAGTGGCGCTGGGAGATGGTGTAGACGTCGGCGGCGCCGCCAGGAGCTGCCGGATCGTAGCTCGGGGCGATGGCCAGCCGCCGCATGTACGGCGCCGGCCCTCCTCCGGCGAGAGTGTCGATCTTGCCCAGGCTGAGGCCGCCGTCGTCGCTGTAGAGCACCATCAGCGGGCTCAGGTAGCTCCAGTAGAGCGTGCCGCTTCCCAAGGTCGGCGGGGCGCTTAGGTCGAGCCGCGGGTGGCCGGCGATGAAGCGGCAGTTCTGGGGACCCTTGGCGAAGAGGAAGCCGGTGCGTCCGAACGGGTTGGCGGGCGGCAGCGCCGGATCGAACCACAGCGCGACGCCGCCCTCGCCTGCCAGGGCGACGCTGCCATCGACGGCGTAGTTCCTGGAGGCGGCGATGCCGCGGGCGAAGTGCACCGGGCTCTGGTCGAGCACTCGGGCGTCCGGGACGCTCAGGTCGGCGCGCAGCATGCCGCCGCCGTTGGTGGCGCCGAAAGCGATCAGGTGGCCGGCGGCGTCGATCGCCAGGTCGAGCTCGCGGACGTTGGCCGGCGGCCGGACCGCCACGGCGCGCCAGCTCTGGCCACCGCTGCGGCTGCGGTAGAGGCCGGAGCCCCGCGCCAGCAGCACCAGGCCGTCGCTGGCATAGTCCGGCGAGACGGCCAGTCCGATCCTCCGTTCGAGGCCGGCTTCGAGGCCGAGGTTGTGCTCGTCGGTGAGGAAGAAGTCCTGCTCCGATCCCTGGTCGGTCCAGCTCAGGCCGCCGTCCTGGCTGCGCAGGACACCGGGCGCCAGGCCGGGCTGGCCGCGCTCGGGGAAGGCCTGGACCGTGGCGAAGAAATGGCGCGCGCCGAGGGCGTCCGGCGGGGCCGCCTCCAGCCGCCGCAGCGCCGATCCCGGCAAGTGGCGCAGGCTGAAGCTGGCGCCGAAGTCGGCGCTGCTCCAGAGCTCGCCGGCGCTGCCGGTGGGCGACAGCGGGTCTTCCCGTCCGCGCCCGAGGACCACCTGGCCGCTGCTGGCGAAGTCCTCGGCGAGGGCGATCGCCGGGATCCACCAGTCGCCGGGGGCGGCGGCGGCGGGCTGGTCGAAAGGCGCCACCAGCGACCAGCTCTGGCCGCCGTCGATCGAGCGGTGGAGCTGGCCGGCGAGCCCGGCGAACAAGCAGCGGTCAGGCCCCGGCGCCGCGAAGGGATCGAAGGCCGGCGCGATGGCGACGCGGCCGAGATCGTCCGCGTGGCCGCTGCTCAAGCAGAGCGACCAGGCCTCGCCGGCTTCGTCCCACAAGTAGACGTTGCCGAGCCTGGTGCAGAGGGCCGCCGGACCGTTACCGGTCCGCGGCGCCGCGATGTCGGTGATGAAGCCGTCGCCGGGGGCGAGGCCGACCGACCGCTCGACCACCGCGCCGGTGGCGGGGGAGTAGCTCCAGACACCCTGGTCGGTGCCGATCCAGTAGCGTGGCGCGGAGGCGCGCGGCCAGTACTCGACGACGTTGCTGTCGCGGAATTCGAGGCCGTCGCCGGCGACCGGGATCCAGGACAGGCCGAGGTCGGTGGAGCGGATGACCTTCGAGAAGGCGTTGGCCGCCACCACGATCTCGATCTGGCCGCCGGGGCCGAACCCACAGGCCACGTCCTGCACGTCGTCGTGCGGCAGGTGGAGGGGGGAGGCGGCGGCGAGGCACACCGAGAGCAGGGTGGAGGGCGAGAGGAGCAAGTGGCGGGGCGGGAGGAGTTGGAAACAGGCTGGAACCCGAGCATACACCCAGAAATGCCCGGGTCGCCATTCGCAGCAGGATTCCCCGGCGCCGCTATCCTGGTCCGCCCATCTGCGTCGGCTCCGTTGCTGCCGATGCCCCGATTCGACCCTGATCCGGAATGATTTGCCCATGACGGCCTCCGTCGCAGACGCCTGGACCGAGAAGCAGGCGCCCCTGACCCTCCGTCGGCTGCGCGCCGACTACCCCGGCTACACCGACAACGAGCTCTACGCCATCTGGTGCGTGGTCCACGGGAAGGTGCCGCTCGACACCAACGGCAAGGTGATCCTCGAGCAGTGGAAGATCCACGGCGAGGAGGACGGCAGCTTCCTGGACCAGGGGCCCTTCAAGGTCTCGCGGGCGCTGTTCGGGCGCGCGCAGAAGGCCCAAAAGGGCCTGCCCAAGCCCAAGCGCAAGGTCCGGGCGCCGAAGGCGCCGACGGCCGCTCGGCCGGCCGCGGGCGCGCCCGGCGGCCCCGGCCTGAGCCCGCGCGCGCTGGAATTCGCCCAGGCCTACGACCACGCCGCCAAGCTGATCGACGGCATCATCCTGCACCGCCACGAGATCGACGAGCTGCGCGCCGAGCTGTGCGAGGTCAAGGACTCGATCCTCGAGGAGCTGGCGGCCGCCAGCCCCGAGACCCAGCAGCTGCTGAAAGAGGTCGGGGCCCTGAAGTGAGCCGCCGAGCGGCGGCGATCAGCCCACCGGCCGCGGCGGCCGGTCCGGCGCCGGCCGGTAGCCCACCACCGCCGCGACGATGACAGCCGCGCCGGCCAGGCTGCTCCAGCCCGGTAGGCCGTCGCCCAGCGGGATGCCGAGCAGGATGCCAAAGACCGGCGCCAGGAAGCCGATCTGGGTGGCGCGCGCCGTGCCCTCGTGCCGCAGGCCCTGGGTCAGGCAAAGCTGTCCTGCCTGGGTGGTCAGGCCGAGCGCGAGCCGCCACAGCCACTCGATCCCGCGCGGCCATACGCAGGCCGTCGCGCCCATCA
>JACNJP010000562.1 GCA_014382465.1 Planctomycetota bacterium | reverse complement strand
GAGGAGCTTGGTTGGGGTTCGCGGCTGGGCCCCTGGCGGTCCGCGGGGTGACCGCCTGAGTGGCGGCCATGCCCCCCCTACAGGAACAGCTCCTCGTCCTGGAAGGAGTAGAGGATCGCGAGCATCTCGGCGCGCGAGCCGCTGTCCACCCCGTGTCGGTCGAGGACGCCGAGGATGTCGTCGATCGCGGCCACCAATTCCCGCTCGTTGATGTTCAGTCCCAGGTGGGCGGCACGCATGTCGCGGCCGCCATACTGCGCCTGCCCGCCGGTGCCGGCGCTCACGAAGTCGCGCACCAGGTCCTTCAGCGCCGCAGGGTCGCTCTCCAGGAAGCGCTGCTTGATGAGGGGGTTGACGAGGTGGGCGTCGACGACGTCGCTGGCGATCGCGGTGACGCCCGCGGTTCCGCCGAGGCGTTGGAACAAGGTGGTGGTCTGGGTCAAGGCGGTCTCAGGGGTGGCAGGGACACAACGGACGGGTCAAAGGCTGAGATTCTATCTCAAGAGCGGACGGAGTCCAGGAGCACCGCGGGGGAACCGTGGCTCGCGCCGAGGGTCGACCGACGGTGTCGCTCCCCGGCGCCAGGTCGGTCGCGCTGGCGGAAGGAATCCCTGCGGTCGGCCAGGGCAAAGGTCGCGGATCCAAGGAAATCCGGCGCTGCCCCGCTTCCCGAGCCGGCGCTGCATCCCGAGCACCGTTTTCCCATGGAATCTCCCGACCCATCCAGCGCCCTGCCCAGCCTCGCCGTCGGGACGGGACCGGCTCCCCCCGCGATCGAGGACCTGGAGTTCCCCTATTGCCTCTACGCCTGGGCCTGCGGAACCGAGGAGGAGGCCGACTTCCTCCATTACGGCCTGTGGAAGGACGGAACCGAATCCGGCAAGCAGGCCCAGGAGAACCTGGCCCTGCTGGTGCGCTCCCTGATCCCCGACGGCGTCGAGCGGATCCTCGATTCAGGCTGCGGCCTCGGCAGGACCACAGCCGACCTGACGCGGGATGGCTACTCGGTGGTCGGCATCTCCCCGGACGAGAAGCTCATGGAGCTGGCCAGGGCCCGGTTCGGCCGGCACCTCCCCTTCCGCACGGTCCGCTTCGAGGACTACGCCGACACCGACGCCTTCGACCTGGTCCTGTTCCAGGAGTCGTCGAACTACATCGGGCTCCGGACCCTGCTGCGCCACAGCCGCGAGCTGCTCCGCCCGCGCGGCTACCTGCTCCTCTGCGACGAGGTGCGCTACGGCGTGAAGGGGGTCCTGGCCTTCCACCGCCGCGACCTCCTGGTGAAGCTCGCGGGCTGCCTCGGCTTCCGGCTGCTGAGCCAGCGGGACATCACCCGGGAGGTCATGCCGACCCGCGCCTGGGTCGCCGACGCCCTGGCCGGGAACCGGGAGGAGATCATCCGCCGGTTCCGCCCGCGCCGGGAGGACGTGGAGCGGGAGCTCGACCAGTTCCTCGAGGATTGGGACCGGCACACCGCAGCCTTCGAGTCGGGACACTTCGGCTACGAGGTGTTCCTGTTCCAGTGGAGCGGGACTCCCCTGTCCCGCCTGCGCTGCGCCCTGTCCCTGGCGCCGGCGGCCCTCGGCGCCGCCGGACGAAGATTCCGGCGCGGGTAGAGGCCAGCGGCGGGCTCGGGGATAATGCCCTGCCGTGTCCACCAACCGCGTCGCCATCGTCGAGGCCAGCCTCGACCGCTACCTCGCCAGCGCCCCTGCGCCGCTGCGCCTGCTGGCGTCGGCCGATCCCCTCCGCCCCGGCTCGCGGTTGACGGCCGGGCAGGCGCTGGAGCTGTTCGAGGACATGGCGCTGTCGCGGGCGCTCGACGTCGCGGCGCGCGAGCTGAAGAGGACAGACCGCAGCTACTACACGATCTCCAGCGCCGGCCACGAGGCCAACGTGGTGCTCGGGGCGCTGCTGCGACCGACCGACCCCTGCTTCCTCCACTACCGCTCGGGCGCGCTGATGATGGCGCGGGCGCGGCAGCTCCCGGGCAGCGATCCGGCGCTCGACACCATGCTCGGCGTGTGCGCCTCGAGCGACGACCCGGTGTCGGGCGGCCGCCACAAGGTGTGGGGCTCGAAGGCCGGCTGGGTGCCGCCGCAGACCAGCACCATCGCCTCGCACCTGCCGAAGGCGATGGGCGCCGCCTTCGCCCTCGGCCGCGCCCGGCGCATGAACGTCGACAGCGGCGTGCCGGTGTCGTCGATCGTCTGCTGCAGCTTCGGCGACGCCTCGACCAACCACGCGACCGCCCTCTCGGGGCTCAACGCCGGCCGCTTCGCCGCCCGTCGCGGCCGCCCGGCGCCGATCCTGTGGGTGTGCGAGGACAACGGCATCGGCATCAGCACCAAGACCCCGGAGGGCTGGATCCAGGAGACCTTCGAGGGCCGCTCGGGCGTGCCGTACTTCCTGGCCGCCGGCGAGCTCGACGAGGTCTACGACGCCGCCGCCGAGGCGGTCCACTGCTGCCGGCGCCAGCGCGGGCCGGTGTTCCTGCACCTGAAGACCGAGCGGCTGTGGGGCCACGCCGGCAGCGACATCGAGACCAGCTACCGGCGGCTGGAGGAGATCGAGGCGATCGAGGAGCGCGACCCGCTGCTGGCGGCGGCCCGGCGGCTGGTGACCACCGGCGCCGCGACGCCCGCCGAGCTCGCGGCGGTCGTTGCGCGCACCCGCGAGCGGGCCATGGCCGCGGCGGAGGAAGCCGCCGGCCGCCCCAAGCTGGCCACGCGCGAGGCGGTGGAGCGGCCGCTGGCGCCGTGGGACGCCGCGGCGGTGCGGGCCATGGCCGAGGCCCCGGCCGACGCTGCGGTGCGCTCCGAGGCCTTCGCCGGCGCCCTGCCGGAGCAGGCCGCCACCCCCCAGCGCCGCACCCTGGCGGCGATGATCAACGCCGCGCTGCACGACGAGATGCTGCGCCACCCCGAGATCCTGCTGTTCGGCGAGGACGTCGGCCGCAAGGGCGGGGTCTACGGCGTCACCCAGGGCCTGCAGCGGCTGTTCGGCCAGGCGCGCTGCTTCGACACCGTGCTCGACGAGACCTCGATCCTGGGCATCGCGCAGGGGGCGGCGCTGATGGGCCTCTTGCCGATGCCGGAGATCCAGTACCTGGCCTACCTGCACAACGCCATCGACCAGCTCCGCGGCGAGGCCTGCTCGCTGCAGTTCTTCTCCGACGGCCAGTTCCGCAACCCGATGGTGCTGCGGATCCAGGGCCTGGCCTACCAGAAGGGCTTCGGCGGCCACTTCCACAACGACCCGTCGATCGGCGCCCTGCGCGACATCCCCGGCCTGATGCTGGCGGTCCCGGCGCGCGGCGACGACGCCGTCCGCCTGCTCCGCGGCTGCGTCGCCGCGGCCAAGGCCTGCGGCCGGGTGGTGGTCTTCGTCGAGCCGATCGCCCTCTACCACGAGCGCGACCTCCACCAGCCGGGCGACGGCGGCTGGCTGTCCGACTACCCGCCGCCCGACGGCAGCCCGGGCAGCGCGCTGCTGCCGGGCGAGGTCGGGGTCCACCACCCCGACCACCGCGACGTCCTGATCGTGAGCTACGGCAACGGCCTGCGGCTGTCGCTGCGGGCGGTGGAGCGGCTCGAGCGCGAGCACGGGGTGCGCGCGCGGGTGCTCGACCTGAGGTGGCTGGCGCCGCTGCCCTTCGAGGCCATCGAGCGCCACGCGCTGGGCTGCGGCGGCGTGCTGGTGGCCGACGAGTGCCGCCGGACCGCCGGCGGCGTGGCCGACGCGGTGATCGCCCGCCTGGCGGAGGCGGACTACCACCGCCCGATGCGCAGCGTCCGCTCGGCGGACTGCTACGTGCCGCTCGGCCCGGCCGCCGACCTCGTCCTGCTGAGCGAGGACGAGATCGTCGCCGGGGCGGTTGAGGCGGCCGGGCGGCGCTAGCCGATCACCTCGGCCAGGCCGTTGGTGAAGGTCAAGGACCCCAGGTCGAGGGCGTGGAGCCAGACCGACACGCCGGTGGTGCCGGGCGGGACCGGGGCGGACAAGGAGGCGTAGCCGCTGCCGTCCGCAGTCATCCTCGGCAGCTCCTGGTACGGAGGGCTCAGCAGGAGCTGGCCGAAGGGCGTGCCCACCGGGCCTCCGCCGGCCAGCGAATAGCCGTGCCGCACCAGGCCGTTGGGCGTGGCGCCAGTCACCGAGATCGTGACCACGCCGCCCGCGGCCAGGGTGGCGACCTGGG
>JACNJP010000567.1 GCA_014382465.1 Planctomycetota bacterium | reverse complement strand
AGGCCGCGCGGCGCCGCCTCCACCGCGGCCACGCGAACGAGCGCATGGTGCCCCTCGAGCTGGCCCGCGACGTCCTGCTGGGCCTCGGCGGCTCCTCGCTCCTCGTCCTGTTCCTCAGGCTGCGCAAGCGCGGCATGGTCGGATGAGCGTCCCCGCGATCCGCTGCGACGGCCTGTCCCGCTGGTACGGCGAGGTCCAGGGCCTCTCCGGCCTGAGCCTGACGATCGAGGGCGGGGTCGTCGGCCTGCTGGGCCCCAACGGCTCGGGCAAGTCGACCTTCATGAAGCTGCTCACCGGGCTGATCCGGCCCAGCCGCGGCTACGTCGAGGTCTTCGGCCGGCGGGTGGGCCCGGACAGCCACCGTCTGTTCTCGAGGATCGGCTACTCCCCCGGAGAGGACGTCCACTTCGAGGGCGAGCGGGCGATCGACTTCCTGGCGCTGCTGGCGCGCTTCGGCGGCGACGCCCCGGCGGCGGCGGTCCGGCGCGGCCACCAGGCCATGGAGAAGGTCGGCCTGCCGGAGAAGGCCGAGGTGCGGCTCAACGCCATGTCGAAGGGAATGCGCCAGCGGGTCAAGGTCGCCCAGGCGCTGCTGTTCGAGCCCGAGCTGCTGCTGCTCGACGAACCGCTCAACGGCATGGACCCGATCAGCCGGCGGGCGACGATGCGGCTGGTGCGCGAGCACGGCGAGCGGGGCGGGACGGTGGTCTTCGCCTCCCACGTGCTCCACGAGGTCGAGGCGGTCACCAGTCACGTCGTGCTGCTGCACCACGGCCGGCTGCTGGCCGAGGGCCGCCTGGGCGAGATCCGCGAGCTGGTCGACCGGCGGCCGCGCCGCCTGCGGGTCGACTGCGACGACCCGCGGCTGGTGGCGGCCACCCTGCTCGACGAGGAGCTGGCCTGCGGCACCCGCTTCGAGGGCGACGCGCGCCTCGAGCTCGAGACGCGCACCCTGGCGCCGCTGCTGGCCCGCATCGAGGAGCTCGGGGCCGCCGGCCGGATCCACGGCCTCGACCTCGAGGACGAGGGCCTGGAGGGCATCTTCGACCTGCTGGTGGGAGGCGACGGATGAGCGCCGTCGCCGCCCTGCGGTCCTTCACCCTGCGCCGTCGCCTGACCGGGGTGGGCCTGCTGCCTTCCCTGGCGATCGCCCTGGTTCCGTCCGGCATCGCCGTGATCCTGGCCTGGCGCGGCGGCGGCGCGCCGCTGGACGACTACCTGCGCCTGATGGCGCCGCTGTGCCTGTCCTTCGTGCTGCCCTTCGTCGCGATGTTCATGACCCTGCCGATCCTGGGCGAGCTCTACGAGAAGGGGGCGATGGGCTACCTCTACACCCGGCCGGCGCCGCGCTGGGCGCCGCTGCTCGGCCTGTTCCAAGGGGCCTTCCTGGCCGCCCTCCCGGTGCTGCTGGTGGCCACCCTGACCCCGGCGCTGGTGCTGATGGCCTGGGCCCCGGGCCCGGCGGTCCTGGCCGACTGGTTCCCCATGGTCGGCGGCGTCTTCGCCACCCTGGCGGTCGGGGCGATGGTCGACACCGCCATCTGCGTCCTGCTCGGGGCCTGGTCCAGGCGCTCGATCATCTGGGCCCTGCTGGTCCTGGTGGTCTGGGGCAGCGTGGTCGGCAACCTGCCGGGCTCCCTGCGCGACACCTCCCCGCACCGCTACCTGGTTGCCCTGCTCCGCCAGTGGACCGGCATCGGCGAGGGCGTGGAGGTCCGGGCGCTGCCGCCCGACCCCGACCCGCCGTCGGTGGCCGCCTCCCTGGCGGTCCTGGCCGGGATCACCGTCGCCTGCCTGTTCCTCTCCTGGCGCGCGGCGCGCCGCCGCGACATCCTTTAGGCATGGGGCTCTACCGCAACGCCAGCGACTGGCCGCGGCGCGCCGACGCGCTTCCCGTGGTCAGCCTTTTCTCCTCCGTCCTGCTGGGCGATCCCGGCGAGTTCGAGGTGCTCGAGGCCATCAACGTCCACATGGCGGACGACCACGGTCGCCTGCAGCAGGTCGACCGCATCTCCGCCAAGGGCCAGTGGCACTCGCTGCTCGAGGCCTACCGCGGCATCGGCCTCCGGGTCGAAGTGCTGCCCTCCCGCCCCGGCCTGACGGACTCCTGCTTCACCGCCAACCCGTCGATCGTGCTGTCGCTGCCGACCGGCGGCCGCGAGGCGTGGATGGCCAAGATGGCCCACCCGTCGCGCCAGGCCGAGGTCGAGCTGCACGCCGAGTTCTTCCGCCAGAAGGGGATCCCGATGCGCCACATGCCGCCGGAAGTCGAGCGCTTCGAGGGCTGCGGCGACGGCCTGCTCCACCCCGGCCGCTTCCTGCTCCACGCCGGCGTCGGCCCGCGCACCTCGGCGCGCGCCTGGGAGGTCATCGCCGAGGCCCACCCCGAGCTCGACGTGCTGGTCTACCCGCTCCAGGACGAGCGCTTCTACCACCTCGACACGGCCCTGGCCCCGCTCGCCGAGCGCACCGCCATGTACGTCGCCGAGGCCTTCGACGACGCCGGCGTCGAGCTGGTCCACGCCGCCTTCCCCAAGGCCTTCGCGGTGCCGCTCGACGAGGCGCTGCGCTTCGCCTGCAACGCCCACAGCCCTGACCGGCGCCACGTTCTGATCGAGCGCGGCTGCCCGGTGACGGCCGCCGAGCTGCGCAAGCGCGACTTCCTGCCGGTCGAGGTCGACACCTCGGAGTTCCGCAAGTCAGGCGGTTCGGTGTTCTGCCTCAAGCTGGCCTTCTGAGCCGGCGCGGGCCAGCGCCAGCTGCACCAGGCGGTCGCAGAGCTCGCCGAAGGGGACTCCGGCGAGCTCCATCAGCCGCGGGTACATCGAGATCGAGGTGAAGCCGGGGATCGTGTTGACCTCGTTCAGGACCACCTGGCCGCCGCCGCCGAGGAAGAAGTCGACCCGCGCCATCCCGGCCAGCCGCAGCGCCTCGAAGGCGGTGGCGGCGTGGCGGCGCAGGGCTTCCAGCGCGGCCGGGGGCACCTCGGGCGCCGGGATCAGCAGCGCGGCGGAGTCGTCCAGGTACTTCGCCTGGTAGTCATACCATGCGGTCGGCCGGATCTCGCCTGGCGGGCTCACCAGCGGCGGCTGGCCCTCGAGCACCGCGATCTCGAGCTCCCGGCCGCAGTACTCCGGCTCCACGAGCGCGGCGCGGCCGTAGCGGAAGGCCAGCTCGAGGGCCTCGCGCAGGCTGGAGGGGTCGTCGGCGCGGCTGATGCCGATGCTCGAGCCGAGGGCCAGCGGCTTGACGAAGCAGGGGCCGGCGGCGAAGGCGAACAGCCGCGCCGCCGCCGCGTCCGGGTCAGCCTCGAAGTCCTGGCGCCGCAGCTCCGTCCACGGCAGCACCGGCACGCCGGCGTCGCGCAGCACCCGCTTGGCGATGCCCTTGTCCATCGCCAGCGCCGAACCCAGGCACGGGCTGCCGACGCAGGGGACGCCGCAGAGCTCGGCCCAGCCCTGGAGGGTGCCGTCCTCGCCGCCCGGGCCGTGCAGCACCGGGAACAGGCAGTCGGTGCCGTCGGGAAGGTACGGCGAGCCGCCGGAGGACGCCGGCAAACCGCCCTCCAGCAGGATCCGCGACTCGGCGGCGCCGAGCCAGCCGCCGTCCCGGGTGATGCCCAGCGGGCGCAGGTCGTAGCGCTCGGCATCGAGCTGGCCGAGCACCGCCCGCGCCGAGCGCAGCGAAACCGGGTGTTCGGCGGAGCGTCCGCCGAAGAGCACCACGAGCCGGATCCGGCCAGGATGAGCCATCTCGCGCCAGTGTAACGCCCGGTGGCCGCCTCCCTATCCTGGGGCCGTCCATGCCCTCCGCCCGCACCGTTACATGGCTGCTGCCGGCGCTGGCCGCGCTCCTGCTGTTCCTGCCGGTGCTCGGCGCCGGCTTCGTTCACGACGACGTCGTGCTGCTGCGCGACAACCCGAACATCCGCGACTGGGACGGCGTGGTGACCGGCTTCTCGCAGCCTTTCTGGGAGATCGCGGACGACCCGCGCGCGCACGTCGGCGGCTTCTACCGGCCCGTCGGCGTGGCGGCCTTCGTGGCGCTCCACCAGCTCGGCGGCGGCTCCCCGCTCCCGTACCACGCCGCTTCGCTGGCGCTGCATTCCCTGTGCTCGGCGCTGGTGGCGCTGCTGGCGCTGCGGCTCGGCTGGCGGCCCCTGGCGGCGGCCGCCGGGGCCCCGCTGTTCCCCCTCCCCGGCCCGCACCG
>JACNJP010000206.1 GCA_014382465.1 Planctomycetota bacterium | reverse complement strand
CGATCGCCTCGGGGGCCTCGGCCCAGCTGGCGGGCGGGAACGGCCCGAGGTCGCCGCGCGCGCCCACTCGCCGCAGCGGCGTGCGGATCCGGTCGGGGTGGTAAAGCGCCTGCAGAGTGGCCTGTCCCTTGGGGCACAGCTGGCCGCCGCTCACCGGGTGCAGCGGGTTGCCGTCCACCTTGACCGGCTTGCCGCCGATGCTGCGAACCCGGAGCCCGCAGCCGCCCGGGCACTCGCGGCAGATCGACAGCGCCCAGGTCTCCGGCCCGCCGGGAGGATAGACCGCGAGGTCCAAGGACGCGGTCAGCTTGGAGAAGGCGCTGCCGCCGTAGCCGCCGACCACGCTGCCGGCGGCGGCGCCGGCGGCGAAGCCGAGGAATCCGCGTCTGCTGAAGCTCATCGTCGTTCCTCCTGGTCGGTCCTCAGCGGTGGCAGGCCGTGCAGCTCTCGGTGATGCCGTGGCGGCGGTGGCAATCGAGGCAGTCGTCCATCCGCAGCGCTTCGAGCACCTGCGGCGGCTCCTGGCTCTGGCCGATCCCGCCGTGGCAGGCAGCACACTCCAGGCCGGCGACGGTCACGTGACGCCGATGGGAGAAGTAGATGTGGGGCGGCTGGCGGAACAAGGGCTGCCACTCGAGCGGCGCGCCGCTCTGGATCATGGCGACCAGCCGGCGCTCCTCGGCCCCCTCGCCGATCGGCTCGGAGTGGCACATGGCGCAGGTCTCGTCGTCCGGGAGCCCCGGACGGACCCCCTCCTCGCAGCCGGGGTGGCAGTCGGCGCAGGCGAAGCCTTCGCCCTCGACGTGCACCTGGTGGTTGAAGAGCACCGGCTGGACCACCGGCGGCCCAGCGGAGCCCGCTGCGACCAGGAAGCTGACCGCGCTGGCGGTGGCGGCGAACAGCGCGAACGAGGCCACGAGCGCGGCCAGGAACGAGCCGCCTCGCGGATCGGTCTGGCCAAGGTCGCCTCGGGCAGGAGGTCCGGGAGGATGGTTGGGGCCCATCGCGGCTAGCCCTGGGCGATCCCGTGGACGCCGACGAGCCCGGCGTCCAGGACCCGCTGCAGCTCCCGCGCCCACAGGGCCTGGATCGTGAGCAGGCGCCGGCCGATGACCTGGTTGAGGCGCATCAGGAACTCCTTGCCCAGCTCGGGGTCCGCCTCCAGGATCTCCAGCAGCTCCTGCCGCGGAATCGAGATCACGCGGCTCGGCTCGGCGGCGCGCGCCGAGAGCGTGAAGCGGTGGGGCTTGACGAAGGCCGACCAGCCGAGGGTGCTGCCCGGCAGCTTGCTCTCCACGGCGACGTCCTGGATCTCCCCGCTGATGTTCAGCGGGAAGCAGGCCTCGACCCGGCCTTCGACCACGATGAACAGGCGGTCGGCGAAGTCTCCCAGCAGGAACAGGTATTCCCCGGCCTTCAGCGACAGCGGCTGGGCGATCTCCGCCAGGCGTTCGGACTGGTCCTCGTCCAGGTCGGCGAAGAGCTCGGATCGTCTCAGGGCTTGGTCCATCTTCGGTGCCTCCGTCCTCGTGGTTCGGGCTTGGATGGCGGGTCGCCGGCGCCGGTCAGGCCACCAGGCCCACCGGTCCGCGGCGGTGCAGGGACTCGATCGAAGGGTCGAGGAGGAAGTGGCCGGCGGCCGCCTGCTCCTGGCTCAAGAAGTCCTGGAGGCGGTCGATCAGCTTCGGCAGGAAGCGGGTCTCGAGGCGGCGGAACAGCATCTCGACCGTGGGGTAGTCGACGAAGTCCGTGGCGCGGCCCTGCTGCTCCAGCAGGAACTGCTCCAGGCGCCCGAGGACGGCCGGGTCGAGGGCCGCGTGGCGTTCGCCAGCGCTGGCGGCTCCGGCGAAGAAAGGCGGCGCGGGTGCCTCGGCCGGGGCTCCCTGGTCGGCCGGCTCCTGGGCCGCGCGCTCAAGCTCGCGGCTCTGGTAGCTGGCCCAGATGATGAGCAGGCCGAACAAGGTCAGGCCGCCGAAGAACAGCAGCATCGGAATGGCGCTTTCCATCTCAGATTCGCTCCAGGTCGGGTTCCATGGGTTGGTGCGGTGCCTGATGCAAGCGGCGTTCCAACCGCCGGAATCTTTCGGGCGGAAGCTGGCGAGCGCCGGGAGAGCCCTCCAGGTCGCCGGATCGAATCAAGATAATTTCCCTGAGGCGTCGCTCCGAAGGGGATCCGGCCTCGCGGAGGCCGCGCTCCAGCAGAAAGCCCTCCGCTGGCATGACAGGCTGTCATGCCCCGGCGCCGTTCTCGCCTCAAATCGGCGCCGAACCTGGGTTTGCGGCGGCTGACAGGATGTCAGGGCTGGGCCTGGGCGCCGCTCCCGTCCCCGCCGTGCTTGCGGATCAGGCGGTAGAGGTTGCGCTCGCTGATCCCCAGGCAGCGCGCCGCGTTGGCCCGGTTGCCGTGGACCCGCTCCAGGACCTCCAGGATGTGCCGCCACTCCACCTCGCGCAGCGAAGCCGGTCGCCCGGCCGGGTCGCCGGACTCGCCGGCGCCGGTGCGCTCGCGGATGACGCGCGGCAGGCACTCGAACGGGATGACCTTGCGGTCGGAGAGGACGAAGGCGTGCTCCAGCACGTGGATCAGCTCGCGCACGTTGCCCGGCCAGTCGTAGCGCAGCAGCGCCTCCAGGGCCTCCTTGCCCAAGCGGTTCTGCCGCGCCAGGCGCCGGTTCAGCTGCTCGCTGAAGTGCTCGATCAACAGCAGCACGTCTCCCTCGCGCTCCCGCAGCGGCGGCACCTCGACCCGCATCGCCGACAGCCGGAAGTAGAGGTCCTGGCGGAACGACTCCGGCCGGTCGGGCTCGCGCAGCGCGCGGTTGCTGGCCGAGACCAGGCGCACGTCCACCGAGATCTCCTGGGTGCCGCCGAGGCGGCGGAAGCGCCCGGTCTCGAGCACCCGCAGCAGGGCGGCCTGGCTCTCGGGGGAGGTGTCGCCGACCTCGTCGAGGAACAGCGTGCCGCCGTGGGCGACCTCGAACAGGCCGTGCTTGCGCCGCACCGCGCCGGAGAAGGCGCCCTTCTCGTGGCCGAACAGCTCGCTCTGGAGCAATTCCTCGTGCAGCGCCGCGCAGTTGACGACCACGAAGGGCGCGTCCCTGCGCCGGCTCGAGGTGTGCAGCAGGGTAGCGACCTTCTCCTTGCCGGTGCCGGTCTCGCCGACCACGAGGGTGGCGGCGTCGGTCGGGGCGACCTTGTCGATCCGCTCGCACATGCGGCGGAAGGCCGGGCTGGCGCCCACCAGGCCGGAGCGCGGGTCGGGCGGCGAGTAGCCGTCCTGCAGCACGCGCTGGCGGGCGAGCAGGCCGAGGTGCTCGCAGGTCTTCTGGATGGTCATCTCGACCTTCTCGATCGGGCAGGGCTTCTCGAGGTAGTCGTAGGCGCCCAGGCGGATGGCCCGGATCGCCGTGTCGATGGTGCCGTGGCCGGTGAGCAGGACCACGCCGGCCTGGACCTCCTTGCGCCGCAGACCCTCGAGCACCTCGATGCCGTCCATGTCCGGCAGCCGCAGGTCCAGCAGGATCACGTCCGCCAGCTCCGCGGCGCCACCCTCGAGGGCCTCGGTGCCGGTGGCGGCCGTGCTGACCCGGTACTGACGCCGCGACAGCTCCTCGCCGAGGACTTGGCGGAAGGCGTCGTCGTCATCGACCAGCAGGATCTTCGGGCGTTGGGGGTCTCGGGTCATGCGGGGGGGCCTGGACGGCGGGGAAGCAGATCTCGAAGCAGGAGCCGGCGCCGGGCTGGCTCCGCAGCAGGCGGACCTCGCCGCCGAAGCGCCTCATGAAGCTGCGCGAGAGGAACAGGCCGAGGCCGGTGCCGGTGGGCTTCCGGCTGCGGAAGGGCTCGAACAGGTGCTCCCGGCGCTGCGGCGAGATGCCGCAGCCGGTGTCCTCGATCTCGATCCGGACCTCGCTCGAGTCGCCCTGGAAGCGAAGGTCGACCCGGCCGCCCCGGCCCTCGCAGGACTGGATGGCGTTCACCAGCAGGTTCAGGACCACGTGCTGGATGACCTCGGTGTTGGAGCGCACCGTGGGCAGGTCCTGGCCGCCGTCCGCGCGGAGCTCCACCCCGGCTTCGCGGGCGGTCGGCGCCGCCACGGAGACCACCCCCGCCACCACCTGGGCCCGGTCCACCGCCCCGAGGGCGGGCGCGATGCCTCGCCAGAAGCGCCGGCACTGCTCGGTGATGCGCCGGCCGCCCTGCACCTCCCGCCGGAACAGGTCCGTGCAGTACGTGC
>JACNJP010000566.1 GCA_014382465.1 Planctomycetota bacterium | reverse complement strand
GGGTGCGGGGGGGGCCGGGCGGGCCAATGGGGGGGGGGCAGTTGTGGCAGCCCGGGGGGGGGTGGGGGTGGCGGCCCGCCAGCTCCAGCGGCGTGTAGGGCTTGACGGCGCGGATCGTCGGCACGTTCGACTCGATGACGAAGGCCGGGATGATCTCGAAGAGGGAGGCGGCGATCACCGACACCGCCACCCACAGGGTCATGCGCATCGGCCTGGCCTCGAGGGCGCGGTGCCAGCCGGAGCGGCGGAACAGGTCGATGGTCGAGACCGACAGGCCGAAGCCGCCGCCCAGGGCCAGCAGGGCCGAGACCTGGCTGGCGTCGGTGGTGCCGGGGATCAGGGCCACCGCGCCGCAGGCCGCCGCGAGGCCGATGCCGACCCAGAAGTAGGGGCTGAAGACCCGCTCGGGGACGCCCGCCGGGGCCGGGGACGCGGTCCCGGCCAGGGCCTGGAGCGACGGGGCCTCGAGCACCGGCACCTCGTAGGCGGCCGGGCGGCGCCTCCAGGTCATCACCGCGTTGGCGATCGCCAGCCCGGCGCCGAACAGGTAGAGCAGGCCGCCGGCGACGCGGATGACGTAGAACCAGTTCAGGATCCGCACCGTGTCCATGAAGTCGCCGTACTTCAGCAGGCCGGTGTCGTCGAAGGCGCGCCACATCAGGCCCTGGGTCAGGCCGGCGGCGTAGATCGCGACGACGTAGACCAGGATGCCGATCGTCGCGGTGTAGAAGTGGAGGTCCATCCACTTGGGCCGCGCCACCTCCCTGGTCTGGAACAGCCGCGGCATCAGCCAGTAGGCCATGCCGAAGCTCATGAAGCCGACCCAGCCGAGCGCGCCGGCGTGGACGTGGGCGATGGTCCAGTCGGTGTAGTGGCTGAGGGCGTTGACCGCCTTCACCGACAGCAGCGGGCCCTCGAAGGTCGACATGCCGTAGAAGGTCACGCCGACGACGTAGAACTTGAGCACCGGGTCTTTGGCGACCTTGTCCCAGGCGCCGCGGAGGGTCAGCAGGCCGTTGAGCATGCCGCCCCAGGAGGGCATCCACAGCATGATCGAGAACAGCATGCCGAGGGTCGACAGCCACTCCGGCAGGGCCGTGTAGTGCAGGTGGTGCGGGCCGGCCCAGATGTAGATGAAGACCAGCGACCAGAAGTGGATGATCGACAGCCGGTAGCTGAAGACCGGCCGGTTGGCGGCCTTCGGTAGGAAGTAGTACATCAGGCCCAGGAAGGGCGTGGTGAGGAAGAAGGCCACCGCGTTGTGGCCGTACCACCACTGCATGAAGGCGTCCTGGGCGCCGGCGTAGAGGCTGTAGCTGCGCGTGAGGGTGGCCGGGACCTCGAGCGAGTTGAAGACGTGCAGGACGGTGATCGCGACCCAGGTGGCGATGTAGAACCAGATCGCGACGTAGATGTGCTTCTCTCGCCGCTTGATCAGGGCGCCGAAGAAGTTGACGCCGAAGACGATCCAGACCACCGCGATGAGGATGTCGATCGGCCACTCGAGTTCGGCGTACTCCTTGCCGCTGGTGATGCCGAGCGGGAGCGTCACGGCCGCCAGCAGGATGATGGACTGCCAGCCCCAGAAGTGCAGCTTGCTGAGCGCGTCGCTGAACATCCGCGTCTTCAGCAGCCGCTGCGAGGAGTAGTAGACCGCGGCGAAGATCGCGTTGCCGGCGAAGGCGAAGATCACCGCGTTGGTGTGCAGCGGCCGCAGGCGCCCGAAGCTCAGGATCTGGGTCCAGCTCGCCTCGAGGCCGAAGTCGTTGGCCTTGGGCCAGGCGAGCTGGAGCGCGATGAGGACCCCGACGAGCATGCCGACGAAGCCCCACACCAGGGTGGCGAAGAGGAACTTGCGGACGATCGAGTCGTCGTAGGAGAAGCGCTCCAAGGGGAGCTTCGAGGAACCGGCGTTCTCGGTCGTCATGCCTGGCTCGACTCCGGACCAGAGGGTGGGGAAGGGAGGTTCAGGGAGTCCCGCGGGCAGCCTACTGGGACCTGGGCCTCGAGCGAGGCCGGGTGCTGGGTGATGGCAGGGTCCGCGGCCCCTTGTAGATCACGATACGCCCCTCGCAAGGCACCTCAAGCGACAGGTCGAAGTGAAAAAAAATCGGTGGGCCGCCGAAGCGACCCACCGGTTTCTTCCCAAAACTTCCTTGGTTCAACCGATATCGAGCTTTCCTATCCTTCTCGTCAGGCCAGGAGGAAATCCTCGAGGTCTCGACGCAGTTCGCCGAGGCCGTAGCTCTCATCGCAGAGCGCGCTGTAGATGGCGCGCTCAAGCTCGCGGGGCGTCCGGGGGTTGACGTCGCGAGGCCGCGGGTAGCTGAGGAAGTAGGAGCGGCTCAGCTCCCAGTCCTCCACGGTTGCCTTCCCGAGGTCCATGCCGGCGAATTCCCACGGGACTTGGCTGAACGGGAGCGAGGTGCAGAGCAGCTCGTAGAGCAGGATGGCGATGGCCTGCGCGTCCCCTTTGGCACCTCGCTTGAGGAAGGGGTTGTAGTGCGGAGTGGCCAGGATGAGGTCGGCCCGACCCGAGGAGGGAGCGGGATCGATCAGACGGACCTGGTCATCGTCGGTGATGATCAAGTTCTCGGGCTTGATATCGCCGTGGCAGGTCCAGATCCCTTCCTCGATCTGGCGCTCCACGGTCTGGATGACCTCGAGGATCCAGCGGAGCTTGACGCCCTCGAGCGAACGCATGCGTTCCCGCAGGGTCGCCCCGGAGAGCAGGTCCAGGATCAGGGCCGGCCGACCCCCGAAATCGAGGATCCCCTGGAAGCCGATGACGGTCTCGCCGACCGCGGCTTCGAGCATGGCGGCTTCGGCCAGCAGCAGGGCGTCGACCTCGCGCAGGTCCAGGACCTCGGCCCGGGCGCCAGCGGAGGGATCGAGGAACAGCGCCTCGGCGGGCGTCTCGTCCGGGCTGATCCGCTCGGGATCGCGCTCCGCGGTGACCTCGGCGAAGCGCGGCAGGAACCGTCCGCCTCCGCTCTCGTCGCCGACCTTCAGCGCGACGCGGCAGCCCTGCGGGTCTTCCGCAGCGAAGACCAGGGCGAACGCGCCGCGTCCGAGAAAGCCGGTGACTTGGTAACCTCCGACCGTTTGGCCGGTTTCGATGTGGAGCATTTCGCGTCCCTCCTGTCCGGTCCTTCTTTCGGCCTCCCCGCAGGTCTCCTTTAAGATGTCGCCAAGTTCCCCTAGGGGTTCCACCTGATGTCCGAGCCGACCTTCCCCGCCGCCGACCCCGAGTGTCGTGACAAATTCCGACTCGCTGGACGTATCGCGTGTTCGGCAAGAGACTTAGGGTTTTCCATGATTCAACCGGGAGTGCTGCTCCGGGAAGTTGTGGAGACCGTCGAGGGCTTCATCCGCGATCACGGCGGCGGACCGGCGTTTCCGGCCCAGACCTCCCGCAACGCGATCGCCGCCCACTACTGCCCCGCCCCTCAGGACGACACCCGCTATCAGGAAGGGGACGTCGCCAAGCTCGACGTCGGCGTCGAGGTCGACGGCTACGTCGCCGACACCGCGACCACGGCCTATCTCGGAGAGGATCCCGACCTGAAGCGCCTGGTGCGCGCCTCACGCGCCGGCCTCGACGCCGCGCTCGCCGTGGCCGCGCCCAACATGGCGATCCAGGAGCTCAGCCGGGAGATCGAACGCGCCATCGAAGGCGAGGGCTTCCACCCGGTCTACAACCTCACCGGGCACGGCGTGGGCCGCTGGACCGTACACACCTCCCCGCAAGTGCCCGCCAGCCCCGACCGCCACGACCGAGCCCGGTTGCTCCCCGGCATGGTCGTCGCCATCGAGCCCTTCGCCACCGACGGCGCCGGCCAGGTCTCCGAGCGCGGACGGGCCGAAGTCTTCATGGTCACCCGTCCGCCCCGCAAGATGAAGGGGATCGACGCCGCAGCCTGGCAGGTGATCGAGGAGATGCGCGGTCTTCCCTTCGCCCGCCGCAGCTTCCCGACCTCCGTCTCCCCCGACGCCGTCGAGAGCACGCTCGCCCGCCTGCTCAGGACAGGCTGCCTGATGGCCTTCCCGCCGCTGGTGGATCCGAATCCGGCGGTGATGATCTCTCAGGCTGAACATACGATTATTGTGCTGGAGGATGGGATCGAGGTGACGACGGCGAGGGGACTCTAGGAATCCGGCCCCTTTCGCTGGCCCTAATCCACCAGCCGCCAGCGGAGCAATTCGGTCCTCGTGCGCTTGCGGTCGTCGACCCCGACCGCCATCGCCGGAG
>JACNJP010000565.1 GCA_014382465.1 Planctomycetota bacterium | reverse complement strand
CCGTCGTACTCCAAGAAGGTAATCTGGAAGAAGTTTCAATCGTAGCCGGAATTATTCCGGGTGTCGACCGGGGACGACCAGGTCACCGAGATCTCCTGCCACGCCAAGGGGGCGGTCCACCTGTTCCCGAAGACCACCACCATCCTCGACATCGGCGGCCAGGACACCAAGGGCATCAAGACCAACCCGCGCGGCGAGGTGGTCGACTTCTGCATGAACGACAAGTGCGCCGCCGGCACCGGCCGCTTCCTGGCGGCCGCGGCCGAGGTCATGGGCCTGGACGTGGCCGAGATCGGCCCGGAGGCGCTCAAGAGCACCGAGGAGCTCAAGATCACCAACGTCTGCACGGTCTTCGTCGAGAGCGAGATCCTCAACCAGCTCAGCCGCGGCCGCAAGCGCGAGGACATCCTCGCCGGCGTCCACCGCTCGATCGCCGGCCGCAGCGCCTCGCTGCTGCGGCGGGTCGGGGTCGAGGACGAGCTGACCTTCACCGGCGGCGTGGCCCGCAACCCGGGCATGGTCGCGGCGGTCGAGAAGCGCATGAACATGAAGGTGAACGCCAGCGCCGACAGCCAGTACATGGGCGCCCTCGGGGCGGCCCTGTTCGCCCTGGAGCGGGCCATGGCCGGGGTCCGGCGCAAGGAGCAGGAGGTGACGGGATGAGCTACATCGCAGGAGTGGACGTCGGTTCCCGCATGACCAAGGCGGTCGTCATCGACCGCGCCGGCGGCGACGGCGAGGGCACGATCCTCGGCCGCGGCAAGGTCTACACCCACTTCGACCTCAACGGCGCCGCCGAGCGGGCGGTCGAGGCCGCCCTGGCGGACGCCGGCCTGGAGCGCGGGGCCACGGAGTACCTGGCGGCCACCGGCTACGGCCGCTACCAGGTCACCGAGCGCGACATCCAGATCACCGAGATCACCTGCCACGCCCGCGGCGCGGTGGCGCTGATGCCGGACGTGGTCACGCTGCTGGACGTCGGCGCCCAGAACGCCCGGGCGATCCGCATCCAGCCGAGCGGCCGGGTGATCAGCTTCCGGATGAACGACAAGTGCGCCTCGGGCGCCGGCCGCTTCGTCGAGCGGGTCGCCGGGGCGCTCGAGATCGACCTGGACCAGGTCAGCCCGCTCGGGCTGATGTCGAAGGAGCCGTGCGAAATCTCGAGCATCTGCGCGGTGCTGGCCGAGTCCGAGGTGATCAACCACGTGACCAACGGCGAGACCATCCCGAACATCCTCCAGGGCACCCACGAGTCGATCTGCGACCGGCTGGCCTCGCTGGTGCGGCAGGTGAACCTCCAGGCCCCCTTCGGCCTGACCGGCGGGGTCTCGCACAACCGCGCCATGGTCCACGCGCTGGAGCAGCGGCTGGAGATGCCGGTGCAGCTCCACCGCGACTCGGAGTACGCCGGCGCCTTCGGGGCGGCGGTGCTGGGGCGTCAGCGGCTGCGTCAGCTCGACAAGAGCGCGGCGGTAGCCTGAGGAGCGTGGACCACCCGCTCGCCCTGGTCACCGGCGGCAGCGGCGGCATCGGCGCGGCCATCGTGCGGCGCCTGGCCGCCGCCGGCTTCCCGGTCGCCTTCACCCACCTGGGCCAGGTGGCCGAGGCCGCCGCCCTGTGCGCCGAGCTCGGCCGCGGCGCCCGCGCCTTCGAGAGCGACTGCGCCGACGAGGCGGCGGTCGCCGAGCTCTACCGGCAGGTCCGGCCGCAGGTGTTGGTCCACTGCGCCGGCGTCTCCCGCGACCGCCCGATCTGGCGCCAGGACCTCGCCGACTTCGACGCCGTGATCGGCGTCAACCTCCGCGGCGCTTGGCTGCAGGTGCGCGCCGCCGCCCCGGTGATGCGCGAGGCCGGCTGGGGCCGCGTCGTCCTGATCGGCTCGATCAACGGCAGCCGCGGCAAGTTCGGCCAGACCACCTACGCCGCCAGCAAGGCCGGGCTGCACGGCCTGGCGAAGAGCGCCGCCAAGGAGCTCGGCGACAAGGGCGTCACGGTCAACGTCGTCGAGCCCGGCTGGATCGACACGCCGATGACCCTCGCGGTGCCCCCGATGTTCCGCCGCGCCGCGTTGGAGGAGACCGTCACCAACCGCCTCGGCCAGCCCGACGACGTCGCGGCGGCGGTGGTCTTCCTGTGCGGCCGCGACGCTCGCCAGATCACCGGCCAGGTGATCCGGGTCGACGGCGGCCAGCTGCTCTGAGACCGGCCCCTCTCGCTGGCCCCGGGGAGCCGGCGGTCGCGCCGAGGTCCAGCGCGGGCAAGGATTTGAGGCGGCGCCCCGGGCCGGGGCGGGCTCGGGGAGGTCCTCCGGCCGGAAGTCCCTCCCGGGAAAGGAAATCGGAGTTGGTGGGGCCAGAGAAGAGGGCCGGATTCCTCAAGGTCCGGCCTCAGGCTCTCCGACAGAGGAGGTGGGATATCACTGATGTCTGGCACCCTCCGCTCCACCGCCCTCGCCTTGCTCGACCAGAGGACCAAGATCCTCGAGCTCGCGCTTTGGGCGGTGTTCCTGCTGACCCCGGCCTTCGCGGCGGTGTGCCACTCGGTCGACCAGGTCGACCTGGTCGTCTTCTCCCTCTGCGGCACCCTGGTCTCCGGCTTCGCCTTGTGGGACGTCCGCGCTGGCCGCCGGATCGATCTCTGGGCCCTGGCTTTTTGCTGCGCCATCTTCTTCTTCGGGCTGGCGGCGGTGCTGGTCACCGGGGGGTCGTTGAGCGGCGCCGTGACCCTGCTGTTCGTGGTGACCTCCTTCACGGGGGCGATGTTCGGCATCCGAGGCCTGCAGGTCTCCGCCGCCACGGTGGGCCTGGTGATGGTCGGCCTGACCGTGGCCCACGCCCTGGTCGGCGGTTGGAAGCCGACCAACAACCTCAACGGGGCCGCGGTGCTGGCCATCGGCGGCTACCTGATGGCCCTGAGCATCATGCTCGCGCTGCTGATCGTGGCCGGCTCCGCGCTGGTCCAGACCCAGGGAGCCCTGGAGCGGGCTCGCGAGCGCGCCGAGAACGCCAACCGGGCCAAGAGCACCTTCCTCGCCAACATGAGCCACGAGATCCGCACGCCGATGAACGGCATCCTCGGCATGGCGGAGCTGATCCTGGAGACCGACCTCAACGAGGAGCAGGTCGAGGCGGTGGAGGTGATCCGTTCCAGCGGCAACATCCTGCTCTCCATCATCAACGACATCCTCGACCTGTCGAAGATCGAGGCGGAGCGCTTCGATCTGGAGGCGATCGCCTTCTCTCCGGAGGAGTTGCTCGAGGGCGTCGCCGAGACCCTGGCCTCCCGCGCGCTGGCCAAGGGCATCGCCTTCAACGTGATCCTCGAGACCGGATGCCCTGACCAGCTCATCGGCGATTCGACGCGGTTGCGGCAGGTGCTGGTGAACCTGGTCGGCAATGCGATCAAGTTCACCGAGGAGGGGGAGGTCCTGCTCCAGGCGAGCTGGGCCCCCGCGGCCCGGACCCTCCAACTCCTGGTCCGGGACACGGGCGTGGGGATCCGCGCCGACCGGCTCGACGCCATCTTCGAGGAATTCACCCAGGAGGACTCGAGCACCACCCGCCGCTATGGCGGCACCGGGCTGGGCCTCTCGATCTCCCGGAAGATCGTCGAGGCCATGGGCGGAGTGCTGGTCGTCTCCAGCGAGGTCGGGCGAGGCACCGCGTTCCAGTTCTCGATCCCATTGGAAGCGGGGCGCGAGCGTGGGGGCGGTCGGCCCCTGCGCGGCTGCCGGGTGCGGGTCCTCGAGGCCGAGGAATCGACCGCGCGGGCGCTGATCACCGCCTGCCAGGCTGCCGGCGCCGAGGTCGTCGACTCGGACGCGGACGTGACCATCTGCTCGCTCGACTTCGGCGAGCCGGTGGTGGCGCGGCTGATGCAGCGGGTCCGCGAAGCCGGCGGCGCCAGCGTGCTGTGCCACGCCCTCGAGGCGGAGTCCATCCGCCTGGCGCGAGGCCTGGACGCCTTCCAGCGGCTGACCCTGCCGGTGCGGGCCTCCAAGGTCCGCCAGGCGGTGGCGGCGGCCTGGCGTGGAGAGCGGGTCGGGCCCGCCGAGGCGCCGGTCCCGAAGGCGGTCGAGCCTCCTGCTCCCGCTCCGGCTCGGGCGACGCCGGCCCCTTCCCCTGCCCCTGCCCCTGCCCCTCCCCCGGCAGCGGCGCCGGCGGCGCGCGTCCCCCTGGGGGGGGACAAAGCCGGCAACGCCAGGGGCGCGGTGGGCTACCTCCCGCCCTCCGCCCTCCAGGGGGCCTGGGGGGAGCACGGCGGCGGGGCGGGGCCGGGGCGCGGGGGC
>JACNJP010000563.1 GCA_014382465.1 Planctomycetota bacterium | reverse complement strand
GCCGAAGAGACCCTTCGAGATCGTCGCGGATCCAGACTGCGCGGCTACTTCAGCCGGTACCCAATCCCACGAACCGTGACAAGATGCCGCGGTTCAGAAGGATCCACCTCGAACCGCCGCCGCAGCCGCACCACGAAGTTGTCGACGGTGCGCGGCGTGGGGTCGGCCTCCCCTCCCCAGACGTGGTCGAGGATGTCGTTGCGGCTGACGATCGCGCCGCGGGCTTCGATGAGCAGCTTGAGGATGCCGAATTCCTTGACCGGCAGGGTCTCCTTGACGCCGTCGACCCCTTGGGCGTCGTGGGTCAGCAGGTCGACCCAGCCGCCGCCGATACCGATCCGGCCCTCGGCGGGGGCGTCGGCCCAGCCGGCCCGCCGCAGCATGGCGTGGACCCGCGCCAGCAGCTCGTCGAGGTGGAAGGGCTTGACCAGGTAGTCGTCGCCGCCGGCCATCAGGCCCTCGACGCGGTCGTGGGGCAGGTCGCGGGCGGTCAGGAACAGCACCGGCGTGCGCACGCCTTCCTTGCGCAGGGCCTTGCAGACCTCGAAGCCGTCCATCTCGGGCAGCATGACGTCGAGCAGGATGAGGCCGATGCCGCCGGTGCGGGCCTCGCGCAGGCCGGTGGGGCCGTCGGCGGCGTGGATGGTGCGGTAGCCCTCGGCCTCGAGGTTGTCGCACACCAGCCGCGCGATCCGCGGTTCGTCTTCCACGACCAGAATTCGGTTGCTCATGCTCGCTCTCCGGCGAGCGGCCAGCGAACCGTGAAGGTCGCGCCCCGCCCGTGCCCGTCGCTGCTGGCGGAGATGGTAGCGCCTTGGGCCCGGGCCAGCTCGCGCACCAGGTAGAGGCCGAGCCCGCTGCCCGGGGCGGTCCGGACCCGCTCGTCGCCGGCGCGCCAGAAGCGGTCGAAGAGGCGGCGCTTCTCCTCGGCGTTGAAGCCGCGGCCCTGGTCGGACAGCCGCAGCACGGCGTAGGCGTTGTGGGCCTCGAGGGACAAGCGGACCGGCTTGCCATCGCCGTACTTGCGGGCGTTCTCGAGCAGGTTGCTCAGGATCGGCCCGAGCGCCGCGGGGTCGGCCTCGGCCTGGAGCTGCTCCGGCAGGTCGACTTCGAGCCACTCCTGGCTGCCGGGCACGCGGGCCTGGAAGCGGCCCAGCTCCTGCCGGACGGCCTCGGCCAGGTCCAGGCGCCGCGGCGTGGTCTCGAAGGCCTTGGCGTCGAGCCGGCCGACCGCCAGCACGTTCTCGACCAGGCCGTCGAGGCGCGTCAGGTCCTCGAGCATGCCCTGGGCGTAGACCGGCGCCCGCTGCGGGTCCGGCCGCCGGATCAGGGACTCCACCGCCAGCCGCATCGACTGCAGCGGCGAGCGGAACTCGTGGGTGACGGCGTGGAGGAAGTTCGACTCCTGCAGCGCCAGCCGGGTCTCGCGGCGCGCCGCCCGCAGCAGGAACCACAGGGCCACACCCCACAGCGCCAGGAAGAAGGAGCCCTCGCCGGCGACCATCGACTGGCGCTTGCGCCGCTCCCGGCCCAGCGCCTCGAGGGCGTCGGCGCCGATCTGGAGCTCGAACTCATCGCCCTGCGGCACCGGCGCGATGCCCGGGAAGCGGGCGCCGATCGCGCGCCAGGCGTCCCTCGCCGGGGTCCCGTCGGCCATCCGGTCGTCCAGCTCGATGTCCGCGAGGGCCTTCATCTGCTGGAGGTTGCGGAAGCCGATCTGGTACTGGGCCTCGCCGCGCGTCCACAGGGTGTAGCCCCACCAGGAGAGCTGGGCGAGGAACAGCGCGGCGACGAGCAGGATCCAGAGCGGCAGGCGGGTGCCCATTTCTCGGACTACAATAGATCCCCCCGCCTTCCGGGGAAGTTCCATCCCCCTCCGTCGCTGCCGCCCATGCGCCTCCACCCCGCCCTGCTCCTGATCCCCGCTGGGATCGCCTTCGGCTTCCTCTCCGAGCCCGCCGCGGCCGACGACCCCGGTCCGTCCATGGCCAGCGGAGAGCTCCAGGTGCTGCCCTTCGGCCTGATGGAGCAGGTCCGGCGCACCGAGGGCACGGTGCCGATGAAGGTCCAGATCTACAACCCCGGCGAGGAGGGCGTCTCGCTGGAGGCCCTCCGGGTGCTGGAGACCAGCGGCCGGACCGTGGCCGAGGTCGACCTGCACGGCGAGCGGCTGCTGGGAGACGGCGGCCGGGTCGCCGACCTCTACCTGAAGCAGGAGCTGATCGATCCGGAGCTGTCCCACCGGCACAGCCAGCGCATCTTCGTGCCCCTGGACCAACGGCCCGTACTCCAGCCCGACAACGAGGCCCGGCTGTTCCTCGACATCGTCGAGGGCGTCCAGGAGCTGAAGCAGAGCGGCGCGCCGCAGCTCCGCAACGTCCACTTCGAGCTCGACCTGCAGCCCTTGTTCGCCGGAGCGCGGGAGGGGGACGAGGCCGTGATCGACCTGGTGGTCGATTACCGCAGGGCCGACGGCACGCGGGCCCAGGCGGTGCTCACCCACGGCATCGAGCTGCTGCCCGACTACTTGGAGCCGCCGGCCGCCTGGTACGCCGCCAACGGCGGGGGCCGGGCCGCGGGCGCCTGGTACGCCGGCGACCTGCACGTCCACAACTGCCGCGACGAGGCGGTCGGCGGCTGCCCGAGCTGCGCCGCGGAGTCGGTCAACATCACCGGCGCCTTCACCACCGCCGCCCTGAAGCCGCAGTTCCAGGCCCTGGGCATGGACTTCTTCAGCACCACGACCCACTCCTACTGCATCCAGAGCACCGCCGAGTTCGACCGGGTGAAGAACGAGGCCGACACCCTCGACGACCCCTCCTTCGTGCTGATCTGCGGCACCGAGGTCACCGGCGAGGAGACCGGGCCGCAGTGGGGCAGCGACAGCGCGGATGCCTTGTGCTACCTCGGCTTCGGCGCCCCGGTCCACCACATGGGCGCCCACGCCATCACCTCGCGCAAGTGGGGCGGGGACGACGGCTTCCTCGACTTCTGCGACGACCCCAAGCGCTCGCAGTGGAACAACGTTCCGGCGATCAAGAGTGAGGGCGGCTTCGCCGTCGCCAACCACCCCAACGGCATGTGGGGCTTCAACTCGGTGGTCGGCTTCCGCGGCTTCAACCAGGGCTACACCTTCGGCACCGAAATCTGGAACGGCAACACCCTGACCGCCAACCCGCCGCACATCTGGTGGTGGGAGCAGCGCATGCTCGAGGGCAAGTTCACCTACCCGATGTCGGGCAGTGACACCCACGACGCCGCCATGGACTTCGGCGCCCTCCACGTGTGGGTCGACGGCGTCTACGGCGAGGCGCCGCTCGTCGCAGGCATCAAGGCCGGCCGCTCCTACCTGAGCAACGGCCCCTTCCTGGACATCGAGATGCGCGACCAGCACGGCCGCAGCGCCCCCGGCGGCGCCCGCTACCAGGTCTCCGCCAGCAAGGTCCCGCCCGGCCACCCGGTGGAGGTCGAGGTCTACTACAACGTCGCCCAGAGCTCGACGATCCGCGTCTACCGCGGCCAGGTCGGCGCGGCGGCCGAGCTCCTGCTGCAGGAATTCACCGGGGTGAGCGGCGGCGGCAGCGTGGTGGTTCCGACCACCGTCGAGCCGACCGCCAGCGCCTGGTACCGGGCCGAGGTCGAGTACTCCAACGCCCAGGCCGGCGCCTGGGCCATGCCGATTTACTTCCTCCTGAAGTGAGCCCTCCGGCGCTCCCCGACCCCGCCTGGGCCGCCCGGCCGCATGCCTGACAGGATCCCCCCCGACTGGTCACCCGTCCGCCACGTCCGCACCGCCGAGGAGCTGGACGTGGCGATCGCCGAGTGGCGCGCCGCCGGCGTGCTCGGCGTCGACACCGAGGCCAATTCCTTCTTCGCCTACAGCGACCGGCTGTGCCTGTTCCAGGTCACCGCGGACGACACCGACTACCTGGTGGACCCGATCGCCCTCGGCGGCGGCCTGCGCGCCGTCAAGGGGCTGCTCGAGGATCCCGAGGTCGTCAAGATCTTCCACGCCGCCGAATTCGACCTGATGCTGATCCAGAAGGACCTCGGCGCCGAGGTCCGCGGCCTGTTCGACACCCAGGTGGCGATGACCCCGCTGCAGCACGACAAGACCGGGCTGGCGGCGCCGATCGAGTCCTACTACGGCATGGCGCCGTCGAAGAAGGAGCAGCGCTCCGACTGGGGCCTGCGGCCGCCGACCGACTCGCATGTCGCCTACCCCCGCACCGACCCCCACTTCCTCCCCCCCCTCCACCCGCCGCCTCCCCCCCCACCCGCGGCGGCGGC
>JACNJP010000460.1 GCA_014382465.1 Planctomycetota bacterium | reverse complement strand
CCGGTGGGCGGACAAGGGGCGCCCGCCGCCGGCTTCTGCGGCCTGCCGGTCGATTCCGCCCGGCTGGCCTTCGTCATCGCCCAGTCGGGGTCGATGGGCGCCCAGGACGCGAGCGACCAGAGCGGGACCGGGACTCCCCGCCGGACCCGCCTGGAGCAGGCGGTGGTGGAAACCCTGAACGCCGTCGGCGGCCTGCCCGACGACGCCCGGGTCAACGTGATCCTGTTCGAGAGCGTGCCGCATCCGTGGGAGGACGAGATCGTGCCGCTGAACAAGTCCAACCGGAAGAAGCTGGAGCGGCACCTCCGGCAGCAGCGGCCCATGGGCGGCACGAACCTCTACGACGGCCTGGAGCTGGCTCTGATGGACCCGGAGGTGGACACCGTGATCCTGCTGTCCGACGGCATGCCCGGCGCCGGCAAGTACGTCGCCACGCAGGACATCCTCCGCGCGGTCGAGCGCGTCAACCAGGCCCGCCGGATCACCATCCACTGCGTTTCCCTGGGACGGGACTCCGCGCTCCTGGAGGGCCTGGCCCGGGCCCACGGCGGCCGCTACGTCCGCCGCTGAGATCCGATCATGACCTGCCTCGCTCTCTCCCAGACCCTCCTCCGAGCCGGCTGCGCGGCGTTGCTGGCCGCCGGCGCTGCCCCCGGCCAGGCGGAGCCGGCGCCGATCCGCGGCGTCGTCGTCGGTCCGGATGGCCTCCCGGTGGCCGGTGCCGAGCTCGCCGTCGACTGGCGGGTCGTGGACGGCGAGCTCGTCGCGCGGGACTCCTTCCGCACCGACGCCTAAGGGCGATTCGAGGCGGCGATCTCCGCGCAGGGCCGCTCCCGGTCCCTCCTGGCCCTCGACCCCGCGCGCGAGCACGGCGCCGTGGCCCTGCTGGACGGGGGGGGCCGCCGACGCGCCCCTGGAGCTCCGCCTGGCTCCGTTGGTCGGGGTCACCGGGCGCCTGCGCTGCGAGGAACGGGAGCTCGCCGCCACGAACGGCTTCGTCTCGGTGACCGCCGGACCGGCCATCATCGCCGTCGTGAGCTCTCGCGGCGCCCGCGACTTCTCCTTCCGGCTGCCGCCGGGCGAGTACCGCTTGTCGCTCAGCGCCGAGGACTGCGAGCGGGTCACCCGCGAGATCGGCGTCCCCGCTGGCCAGGCGATGCTCGACCTCGAGGCCATCGAGCTCGAGGCCACCGTCCTGTCGCTCCTCTACGGCGAGCCCTTCCCGGGCTGGAAGGTGACCGACGCCCGCGGCGTCGAGCCGACGGTGGCGCTGGAGGACTACCGCGGCAAGTGGGTGCTGCTGGAATTCTGGGGCTACTGGTGAGGTCCGTGCATGGGCGGCAGTCTGCCGCGCCTGATGAAGCTGTACGACGAGTACGCGGACCTGCGCGACCGCTTCGAGATCCTGGCCTTCCACGACGCGACCGTCGGGTCCTTCGAGGAGCTGGACCGGAAGCTGGCGCCGGTGATCGAGCGCCGCTGGAAGCGCACCCTCCCCTTCCCGATCCTGCTCGACGCCACCGGCGCCACGGTCAAGAGGCTCGGGATCCGCAGCTTCCCGACCCACGTCCTGGTGGATCCGGCGGGAAAGGTGGTCCGGGGCGGCGACAAGCTCCTCGAGCAGAAGCTGCGGCAAGCGCGGGCGAGCGGCACCGACTGACGGCCTGACTCCTCATCGCCTCGAGCCGGCGCGGGTGCTGCGGCACGATCGGCCAAGGGTCTTGGATGGAGCGGCCAATGGGGCTCGAGCCCTCGTCATTCCGCCTGGGAACGACGCCGGATGGCCTGACGGATGTTCCCGAACCACTGCGAATCGCTGAGGACGAGCGCCGGGAAGTGGATCGCGAGGGTGGCAGGATGGAGGCGATCGGGCGCACGGAGGCGCCTGTCGGAGAGGCGGGGCGGGAGCCGGATTCGGCATGGCCGAGTCCAGCCGTCCCTCGGGGCGCCAGCTTGGATAGACTCCGGGTTCGCCAGGAGTCGAGGCAAGGTGGACTCGCCGTCGATGGAGGCAATCATGAAGGCAGAGACCAATGACCCGACCCGCCGTGGATTCCTCCGTGTCGCTGCAGCGAGCGCCCTGGCTGCCCGACTGGCTCCCCATGGCCGCGCCTGCCAGGAGCCGGGAGGCGGACCGGTCCGCAGCCTGCGTTGGGGGGTCGTCGGCACCGGGTCGATCGCCAACTCCATGGCGGGGGTCATCCAACGGGCCGAGCGCGGCGAGCTGGCCGCGGTGTCGAGCCGGCGCATGGAGACGGCCCGGGCCTACGCCGAGAAGCACCAGGTGGCGCAGGCCTTCGATTCCTGGGCCGAGATGATCGCGTCGGACGCGGTGGATGCGGTCTACGTGGCCACGCCGACCAGCGTGCGCGAGGAGATCTGCGTCGCGGCGGCTCGTGGCGGCAAGCACGTCCTGGGGGAGAAGCCGCTCGCCAGCCTGGCCTCCGTAGACCGCATCCTCGCCGCCTGTCGCGCACACGACGTGGCGTTCATGGACGGAACCCATTTCTCCCACCACCCGCGGACCGCGGAGGTCCAGGCGCGTCGCGAGGAGTGGATCGGAGCGGTCTCCCTGGTCGAGTCGAGCTGCGCCTTCCTCCTGCGCGATCGCTCCAACATCCGCTACGACACGGAGCTCGAGCCGATGGGCGCGATCGGCGACGTCGGCTGGTACAACATGCGCGCCGCCGTCGAGTTCCTGCCTCCCGAGGTCGAGCTGGAGAGCGTCCGGGCGGTGCTGCGGCGGGACGAGGAGACCGGCGCGGTCGTGGGCGGCAGCGGGGAGCTCCGCTTCGCCGATGGCTCGAGGTCGACTTGGAGTTGCGGCTTCGATTCACCCGAGGGGTCCATGGATGTGCGCATCGAGGGGTCGGCCGGCGAGATCGACGTCCCCGGTTTCCTGTTCCAGGACGCCGACGGTTCGGCCAGGATCACGCTCCGGCGGAAGCAGGCGCGGCCCGAGACCATCCGTGTCGCCTCCGACGAGCCCGGCTCGGTCCTGATGTTCGAGGACATGGCCGCGGCCGCGGCCGACCCGGCGCTGCGCGGTCGATGGGTGGCCAGGACGCGGCGCACCCAGCGGCTCCTCGACGCCATCTGGCAGGCGGGCCTGGACGACGAGGCCGGCGAGCGCTGACGGACCTCCCCGAGTGGCTGCGGCCGGTCGCCGGGGCACGACACTGCGAGTCCTGACCACGTGCTCCTCGCCGTCGGCGCGCGCAGCGACGCGGCGGGGCCGCCGACGCTCCAGGACGTCCTCGGACGCTTTGCGGGTCGAGCGGAGTCGGCCTAAACTCGGGTACCGGCCCTGCGAGACCGGTCCAGCTCCTCGAGAACCTGCCTGCCGTGTCGCCGATCTTCTACTACGTCCTTCACGTCGCCGGTCTGCTGCTGCTGTCCGGCTCCGCCTTCGCCGCCTTCGCCGACCCCTCGCCCGCGCGACGGCGACCCGGCTCGATCGCCGCGGCGATTCTCGGCCTCCTCGTTCTGACCGGCGGCTTCGGCCTGCTGGCCCGGCTCGGCTACGGCTGGCCAGGCTGGATGCTCGTGAAGACGGCCTGCCTGCTCGGCGTGGTGCTGAGCATCTTCCTCGTCCTCCGGCGCCCGCAGCTCGCCAGCGCGCTGCGCCCTGTCACGGTGCTGCTGCTCGTCGTCGCAGTGCTGATGGTCTACCTGAAGCCGTTCTGAGCCGACGGGTTGTCGCCAGCCAAGGGGGCACCCTCCGGACCAGCGCGGCCTTCAACGCGACATGCGATGGAGCGGCCGAAGAGACTCGAACTCTCGACATTCAGCTTGGGAAGGGCTGGAAAGCGATCCGTTGATCACCCGGAAAGGGCCGGATACCCATGTTCTACCGAGGTTTGCGGCAATGGTCAGGGTCACCGTTCAGCAGCAGAAATGACCATTTCGAGCGTGTAAGTGTGTCAACTGACACGCTTCGCGGGCCAGAGCGATGGGAGGATCGACGGTTCAGGATCGGTGCTCAGGGGAAGGTGGACTTGCCACATCCACGGGGTCTACTAGAGGGCATGGAAATGGACAGAGCCGCGACCTCGCGGCGCAACAACCCGGACCTCGCCACCAACGGCCAGGTCGCATTATCTGACCCGATTATCAGCGACGAGACCACTGCCATCCCGGTCGTGGATGACACCAACTCCGAGCCGCTCCCCGACGCCGTAGGCGCCGAGGGGATGGTCTTGAACCCGGAGCTGGCCAACGGCCAGGAGTCTGAGAGCAACGGCACCGCCACCACGGCGGCGACCAACGAAGTTGAGCTGGGCAACCTGC
>JACNJP010000296.1 GCA_014382465.1 Planctomycetota bacterium | reverse complement strand
TTGAGGGCCCCGGGCAGGGCGAGCGCCGCGGTCAGGGCGGTGACCTCGGCGGCCGGGGCGCCGGCGGCGCGCAGGCGCGTCGGCAGCGCCCACCACAGCCAGCCGATCGGCGCGCCCTCGGCGAAGTAGAGGCACCCGAGCAGCAGCGCCCGGCCGCGGCGCGTGGCCAGCAGGTTCACGCGCCCGCCGCCTCGCTCAGCACTCGATCCAGCCCTCGTCCGGGTCGTGGTACCGGACCGAGTAGACCTCGCGGGCGCGGTCGGTCCACGGCCGCACGGTGCCCGACTGGCGGTTGCGGCGCAGCAGCTCGAGGTCGACGTCGTGGATCACCACCGTCTCGATGTTCGGCATGCTCTCGCTGGCCACCGCGTCGCGCGCGAACGGGAAGTCGGAGGGCGTGAAGATGCCGCACTGGGCGTAGTGGATGTCGGCGTTGTCCACGCCGGGCATCATGCCGGCGCAGCCGGCGATCGCCGTGTAGAGCTGGTTCTCGATCGCCCGCGCCTGGGCGCAGTGGCGCACCCGAAGGTAGGAGTAGCGCTCGTCGGTGTTGAAGGGCACGACGATGATCTTGGCGCCCTTGGCCGCGGCCACCCGCGACAGCTCGGGGAATTCGATGTCGTAGCAGATCAGGATCGAGATGCGGCCGCGGTCGGTGTCGAAGACCTCGATCTTGCGCCCCGGCACGACGCCCCACCACTTGCGCTCGCTCGGGGTGATGTGGATCTTGTACTGCTTGCCGATCGTGCCGTCGCGCCGGAACAGGTAGGCGACGTTGTAGAGCATGCCGTCCTCGATCGTGAACTGCGAGCCGCCGATGATGTTGACGTTGGAGGTCACCGCCAGGTCGGTGAACATCTCCAGGTAGCGCTCGGTGTAGCCGGCCAGGGCGCGGGCCGCCTCGGAGGGCGCCGGCGCGTCGACCAGCGACAGGAGCTGGGTCGTGAACAGCTCGGGGAAGACCACGAAGTCGCTCTTGTAGTCGCTGCCGAGGTCGACGTAGGCCTCCACCTGGCTGGCGAACTCCTCCCAGGACTCGATCGTGCGCATGCGGTACTGGACCAGGCACAGGCGCACCCAGTGGACCGCCTGGATGCGGCGCTTGCTCGGGGCGACGTAGTCGAGGTTGGCCCACTCGAGGAAGGTCGCGTAGCCGCGCGAGTCGCTGTCGGCCGGGTAGTAGTCCGGGATCAGCTTGACCAGGCGGAAGCCGTTGGCGAGCTGGGTGGTCAGCACCGGGTCGAAGATGTTCCGGTGCTGGACCTCCTCGACGTACTCGCTGGGGCTCAGGTGCTCGGCGTGGTCCCCGTAGTTCGGGATGCGGCCGCCGATGATGATGCGCCGCAGGTTGCGCTCGCGCGCCACCGCCTTGCGGGCGTTGTAGAGCCGCCGCGCCAGCTTCAGGCCGCGGTACTCCGGGTCGACCATGATCTCGATGCCGTAGAGCGTGTCGCCCTCGGGATCGTGGTTACGGATGAAGCCCTGGTCGGCGATGGCCTTCCAGTCGTGCCAGTCCTCGTGCTCGTCGAAGTCGACGACCAGGCAGGAGGAGGAGGCCACCAGCTCGCCGTCGTACTCCACCACCAGCTGCCCCTCGGGGAACACCGCCAGCTGGCTCTCGATCTGCTCGCGGCCCCAGGGCAGCATGCCTGGGAAGCAGCGCTCGGCCATCGTGATCAGCGCGTCGAAGTCCTCGATGACCAGAGGTCGGACCTGGATGTGGGTCTCGAATTCCTTCAGGTCGATCGGCGGGGAGGGGGGCGGGGCGGCATCGGGGGGGAATCCTACGACGGATCCCGGCAATGGGCAGGGGGAGGAGAGGGACCAGATCACCGGGTGAATTCGGGTTGCGGCCCGGACCCAGATCGGACGTACTGGCTACGGCCCGTTTTTTGCCCGAGAAACCTGACGCATCCTCGCCGGCGCGGCAAGGGATGAATCATGGACCGCACCGAACCCAATCCGCCGAGCCCTGAGGAGCTTCTGCTCGAGCTGGGCTGGCTGCGTCAGCTGGCGCGGGCCCTGGTGCGGGACCAGCACGCCGCTGAGGACCTGGTGCAGGACACGGTCGCCGCGGCCCTGGCGAATCCGCCGCGCCGGGGAGGCGGCCGCGAGTTGCGGCCCTGGCTGGCCGCGGTGGCGCGCAACCTGGCGGCGCTCCGGCACCGAAGTTCGGCGCGGCGGACCCGCCGGGAAGGGAGGGCCGGCGTCCGCGAACAGTTGACCCCGCCGGTGGAATTGGAGCAGGCCGAGCGCTTCCAGCAACTGGCCGAAGCCATCGTCCGGCTGCCCGCCCCATTCAAAGAGGTGGTGCTCCTGTGTTTCTACGAGGGGCTGTCGGTGCGCGAAGCGGCCCGGCGGCTTGACCTGCCCCTCGAGACCGTGCGCACCCGCCGCAGCCGCGCCGTGCGGATGCTGCGAGACGACTATCAACGCCGCTACGGCGCCCATTCCCTGCTCGCTCTCTCCGGGTCGCTGCTGGCCGCTGGGCCGAGCGTCGCTCCCTTCATCCCGATCATTCTTATGAAAGAAAAACTCCTCGTTCCTGCGGTGGCGGTCCTCGCGATGCTCGCGTGGTTAACTCTGAGGATAGACGTGGTCGACCCGAACGGAGGAGACCATGCAGCGGTGGGCGCAGGCCTCGCCGTTTCGCGTATTCCTGACCCTGGTGGACTGGTTTCCCCTGCAGGATCATCTCCATCGGGGCAAGCGGACGTCCGGCTGGTCTACCCCCCTGCGGAGCCGCGGTGCGAACTCGTCGTTCGGTATCTCCACAGCGACGGTCGGACTCCATTCGCGGGTGCTACCATCCGCGCTTCCTGGGACGATTTCCTCTACCTTCAGCACTACCGCAGCGAGGGAGTGGAGGCCACCACCGGCGGCGACGGTCGCTGTACTCTGGCGGTTCCTCCCCGGCTTGCCATCAAGGTGAGCGCGGCGCGTTCCGGGAGCCAACCCGGGGTTGGATTCAACGACCCTCCCTCGCCGGACGAGATCTGGCTGGAGGAGGGGGAGCGGAGAGAGGTCGATCTCGTCGCATCCGAACCGTCGACGATCGAAGGCTGGGTGTGGGACGAGGAAGATCGCCTCGTTCCGGGCGCCGAGGTCCTCGCATGGGAAAGCTCTCCGTTTGGGGACCTTCCCCCGGTTCTGAGAACGAGGGCGGACGATCGCGGGCACTTCCGCTTGGATGGCGTCGGCCGCAGTGCCCTGCTGACTGCCAGGAGCGGCGAGCTCCGGTCTCAGCACTGGGTGCAGGTTCAGCCGCAACCGGGGGAATTGGAGAGTCGGGTCCCACTCCGCATCGGCGCTGTCCGGCCCTTGACGATCGCCGTTCGCACCGAGGCCGGTGAGCCGGTGGCCGGCGCTGAGGTGCGCTGCGGCCGAGGACTCCGTCCGCCGCAGGGAGGCGTCCTCGTCCAGCAGAACCGCGACCTCTTCCTCGACGAGTCCACGGGCGCTGCTGGTGAAGTTCGCATGCCCTACCTACCGCTTGCGCCGGCTCGAATTCAGGTCCGAAAGGCCGGCTTCGACATCGTTGACGTCGAAGTGGACGCGACCTCCCGGCGGCTCGAGGTCATCCTCCAGGCGCTGCCCCGGCTCCGGGGAATGCTCCTCGACCCAGACGGCAGGCCGGTCGCGGGCGCCACCGTGACCTTCTACGTCAAGGTCAAATCGGATCGGGCGGGCCGGTTTTCCGTGCCGTTCCCCCCGCCAACGTCGCAACTGAGCATGCTGTCGGGCAAGGGGGCACAGTTCCAAGTGGAAGCGCCAGGGTTCGAGATCTGCCGCGTACCCTTTCCCGATCGAGCCACGGAGGAGGAGCTGGAGGTCCGGCTCGGTCGTGGCGGCGCCCTGAGCGGCTCCTTGCTGGACGAGCAGGGGAGCCCTTTCGTGGGAGCTTGGCTGGAGGTGGAGCGGAGTCCGTGGCTGAAGCCAGAGGACCCGGAGCCCGAGAGGGTCTTCGGCTCGTATCGTCAGCAGAACTGGGTCGTCGAGATGTTCGGCTTCCCGACATGGAAAACGGATGGCCGAGGCCGCTTCCACCTCCCCTCGCTCGCCCGGGACCTCTATCGCCTTCGCTTCTACGACCCGCGGACCGGTCGCCTGTTGGCCTTGGCCGAGCGCCGGTCCGACCAGGGGGGAGTCTCGATTCGCATCGGAGAGGGGCTCGAGGCCGAGGTGATCCTGGAAGGCACCGTCACCGAGCGGGGAACCCGGAAACCGATACCGTTCGCCTCTGTCCGCGCGAACTACGTTCTCTACTCCGATGGTCCGGGGCCGCGCACGGATTCTGAAGGTCGATACCA